>NZ_QGGI01000014.1 GCF_003148465.1 Oceanotoga teriensis | reverse complement strand
ACTGAATATTTCTAATTCTCCTGCTGCATTCCCTATTAACATTATCCCCATTAATAACATCATTACTATTACTTTTTTCATCTTTCCTACCTCCCCTATCGAGTATGATTAAATGATAGTAATTTTTAATAAAATTTTCAAATCCAATTAAAGTAAATTAGAGCTGAATAATATTAAATATTTTCCGATAACGTTCACGGTAACGATATTACTTAAAAATAAAAAATTGGAGATCAAAATCTCCAATTTTAAAATTTATTATTCTTCTATAAAATTATTTTTTATCACTTGAGAATACCATTTAGCACTATCTTTTAATATTCTTTGTTTTGTTTCATAATCTATATAAGTTAATCCAAACCTTTTAACATATCCTTCAGCCCATTCATAATTATCCATAAATGACCAGACATAATATCCTTTTAAATTTACACCTTCATCTATGGCTTTTTTTGCTGAAATGAAATGTCTTTTTAAATAATTGATTCTATCGATATCATGAATTTTTCCATTTTCTAATTTATCTTCATAGGCAGCACCATTTTCTGTTATATATAGAGGTATATTTCCATAATTTTCTTTTATATAATTCAACAATACTCTTAATCCATCTGGATAAACTTCCCAACCCATTGATGTTTTTTCACCATCTTGAGGAATTGATTTATATTTAAAAGTTTCATTTTCATCGTGTTTTATGACACTTCTTGAATAATAATTTATCCCTAAAAAATCTATTGGATGACTTATGATTTCCATATCATCATCTTTTATTATTTCTTTTAAAGTATTTCCAAAAGGATTATTTAATATTTCTTCTGGATAAGAACCTTTTAATATCGGATCTAAAAACATTCTATTCCAAAATGCATCATTTGTCTTTGCCGCTATAATATCTTTTTCTTCAACACTATAAGGATAATTTGGAGAGAGGTTTAAGGTTATACCAATTTGATTTTTATAGTTTGAATTTTTAAATAGTTTAACTGTTTCACCATGTGCTAAATGTACATTATGAATAGCTTTTAAAGTTAAATCAAGATTTTTAATTCCTGGAGCATGTATTCCATAAAGATATCCAAGATATAAAAATACCGATGTTTCATTAAAAGTTATCCATTGCTCTACATCATCGCCAAGAGCATTGAACATTACCGATGCATAATGAACAAAATATTTAATTATTTCAGGATTAGACCAACCACCTTCATCTTGTAAAATTTGTGGAAGATCCCAATGATAAAGAGTTGCTATAGGTTTTATATCATTTTTTTTCAATTCTTCTACTAAATCTTTATAAAATTTTAGACCTTTTTCATTTAATTTATATTTGCCATCTTTAAATATTCTTGGCCATGAAATTGAAAATCTATAAGCTTTTATACCAAGTTTTTTTAATAAAGCAATATCTTCTTTAAATTTATTATAATGATCACATGCTTCATCTCCATTATGTCCCATATAGGTATTTCCAGGAGTTTTTGAAAAAGTATCCCAAATTGATGGTATACGACCATCTTGATCATATGCACCTTCTATTTGATAACTTGCTGTTGCGACTCCCCATAAAAAATCTTTATCGAATTGGTATTTCATTTTGCACCTCCATTATTGAATAAATGACATTTAACAGACCTATGCTCAAAATGATGAAAAGAAGGAGAAGAAGAACGACATAAATCAGAAGCGAAAGGACAACGAGGGTGAAAAGAACAACCAGAAGGTAAATCAGTCAAATCTGGGATTTCACCTTTAGTATCGATTCTTTCAGGTTTAAGACCTGATTCTGGTTTAGGAGCGGCCGATTTCAATAATTTAGTATAAGGATGAAAAGGATCATTAATTATATCAGAAGAATTACCAATTTCTAATATATCACCAGCATACATTATAGCAATTCTATCAGCGATATAATGAGCACCAGCTAAATCATGAGTTATGAATAAATAACTAACATTGAAATCATCTCTTATTTTCATCATCAAATTCATTATATCAAGACGAATAGAAACATCTAACATAGAAGTTGGTTCATCAGCTAATATTAGTTTAGGATTAACAGATAAAGCTCTTGCAATACCTATACGTTGTCTTTGACCACCAGAAAGTTCATGAGGTAGTTTATCCAAATATTCATCGCTTAATCCAACAGTGTTTAAAATGTTTATTATGTTTTCTCTTATTTTATTGTTTGGACATAGATTATGTATTTTATATGGTCTGGATAATATGTAATATATTGAATGTAAAGGATTTAAAGATGAAAAAGGATCTTGAAATATCAATTGTACATTTTTTCTGTATTCTAATTCATCAGCTTTTGACATTTTCATAGGTATTTCTTTGTTGAATACTTTTATTGAACCAGAAGTTCTTTTGTAAAGCCTTGAAAGTATTCTTGCAACAGTAGTTTTTCCAGAACCAGATTCACCAACTAAGGCCAATATTTCATTGTTTTTTATTTCGAATGATATATTATTTATTGCATGAACTGTCTTCATTTTTGAAAGTTTACCAATTTTGAATACTTTATTTAAATTTTCAACCTGTACAATATCATTCATAATGATCACCTCCAAAAAGATGACATGCAATGAAATGGTCTTTTTTTATTTGTTTTAGTACAGGATTTGATTTATTACATAAGTTTTCAATTCTTTTATCACATCTTTCATAAAATGGACAACCAGATATACTTTGTTTTAAATCTGGAGGAGTACCGTTAATTCCATGTAGTATTTGTCTTTCACCTGTCAAAGGAGGAAATGAACGCATAAGACCTTTGGTATAAGGGTGAAAAGGATTGTTGTATAGATCGAAAGAAGGAGCTTTTTCGACGATCATACCAGCATACATTATTATTATTGAGTCACTCATTTCAACTAATAAAGATAAATCATGAGTTATGAATATTACAGAGAATTTTAATTTTTTTCTTATTTCATCTATTTCTTGTAAAATACCTCTTTGAACAACAACATCTAAAGCCGTAGTGGGTTCATCCATTATGATTAGTTTAGGATTTAAAGCTAAAGATATAGCTATTACAACTCTTTGTTTCATACCACCAGAAAGTTGATGAGGATAAGCCTGTAAATATTCAGGAGATATGTTTACAATTTTGAATAATTCTAATATTCTTTTAGTCATTTGGTCTTTTGACCATTTAGTATGAGCTTTCATAACATCGAAAAATTGATCTTGAATTTTTTTAACAGGATTCAGTACATTCATAGAAGCTTGGTAAACGATTGAGAATTCTTTCCAACGAAGTTTATTTAAAGATTTTTTATTTAATTTCATTAAATCATTGTTTTCAAAAAGAACTTCACCAGAAAATATTTTACCAGGTTTGTTTAAAAGTCTAGTAATACCAAAAGCCAGAGTTGATTTACCGCAACCAGATTCACCAGCGATACCGATGAATTCATTTTTATGAATATCGAAGGAGACATCTCTGACAGCATGAGTTTTTACAGAGTTTTTTTCATAACCAGCATTAAAATTTTTTATTTGAAGAAGTTTATCCATAATTGATCATCCTCTCAGTTTAGGGTTAGTAATCTCATCAACAGCGAAATTCATAAGAGCAAAAGAAGTACCAAGTAGAGCGATAAGAATGCCAGGGATGAGAATCCATAACCATTGTCCGAATAGAATGGCTTGATTGTTTTGAGCCCAATAAAGAATAGTACCCCAAGTTACAGCACTAGCATCACCAAGCCCTAAAAATTCAAGACCTGATTCAGAAAGTATAGCATATAATGCACCACCAAAGAAATGAGCAACTATTAAACCAAACATGTTAGGTAGTATATCTTTAAAAATAATATGAAAAGGGTTTTCACCAATAGATTTAGATGCTTGAATGAAATCTCTATTTTTAAGAGTTAACATTTGAGAACGTAAAACTCTAGCACCCCAAGCCCAACCAGTTAAAGAAATAACAAAGATGATGGTAAAGGTACCTCTAACAGGGATATAAGCGGCGATAATGATCATTAAAGGTAAACCAGGAATAACGAGAAAAATATTGGTGATCATTGTGAGAATATCATCTATTAAACCACCAAAATAACCAGCACAAAGACCGACTATAACGGAGATGGTGGTTGTGATTAAGCCAGTAATAATACCAACAAAAAGAGATAGTCTTGTACCATGAACAACTCTTGAAAAGATATCTTGACCAGTTGCAGTGGTACCGAATAGATGTTGAGATGATGGTGATTGTAAAGGCATAAACTCCATAGAACGAGGATCATGGGGAGCAATGATATCTGCAAATAAAGCAATTATTATGAAAAAAGAGAGTATACAAAAACCGAATAAAGCTTTTTTATTAGAAAAGAATATTTTAATAGAATTCATATTATTCACCTCCAGTCCTTGCTCTAGGGTCTAAGAAAACGTAAAGAATATCTGCGATGAAATTGGCGATTAAAACAGACAGAGTGATGAAAAGAAAGATAGCCTGCATTAAAGGATAATCCATATTCAAAACAGATTGGTATAGTAAATAACCAATACCAGGATAAGAGAATACGATTTCTGTTAATAGAGTACCGCTGACAACAAAGCCAAGTGACATAGCAAATCCAGTAAAACTTGGAAGTATAGCGTTTCTTGCGGCGTAAGAGTAAACGATTTGTTCTTCAGATAGACCTTTGGCATATGCAAAAGAAACAAAATCTTCTGCAAGAACGGTGATCATATTATTACGCATGGTTAATAACCATCCACCCATAGCAGTGATGATGATGGTTAAAGCTGGTAAGAAAGCATGATAAAGTATAGAAATGAACTTTGAGAAACCAATAGAATCACCATCATAAGCACCAGAAAGTGGGAACCAACCTAAAGCGAAACCGAAAATATAATTTATTAAAAGAGCGAACCAAAAATAAGGCATAGCATTGAAAAAGAGAGAAAAAATAACAGAAGAGCTACTGAGAGCAGAATTTCTTTTCCAAGAGCTTTTAATGCCTAAGATAGTACCAATAGTAAAAGCGATGATTAGAGATATACCAGCTAATCCGATAGTCCAAGGAAAAGCTCTTGATAGGATATCGGAAACGTTAGAAGGGAAATAAGAGATAGAGATCCCAAAATCACCAGTGAACATTCTTTTTAAGTAATCAAAGTATTGATTAATAGGAGATAAATTAGTGTCTAATCCAAAAGCTTTTTGTAAAGAGTGAATGGCTTCTGGATTTAATTTACCTTGAAATTTGGCAACCATAACGCTAACAGGATCACCTGGCATCATTCTTGGAAGCATGAAATTTATAGTTAAAGCAGCCCATAATGTTATTAGGAAGAATAATGTTTTTTTGATTATATATTTCATATTTATCCTCCGATTGTTTTAATAAAAAGAGACGGATTTCTCCATCCCTTTTTTATTTTAATTTTTATTTTAAATGTATGTTTAATAATATATATTTACCGCCATCAGCATCAATATTTTCTCCCGCACAATAAGGGTTTTCATCTGAAGGCCATCCAATAAAGTTCTTTTCTGAGAATATCTCAAACTCTGTTCTTGAGGTTAGAGGTACTACTGGGATGTCTTTCAAAATTTCTTTTTGGATGAAACTTAAAGCATTTTTTTGTACATTAAAATCATCTGTTGTTGAATAACTTTTTAATGCTTCATCTATTATTGGGTTTATATATCTTGAGTAATTTGATACTGAGTTTTCTCCTATTTCTTTACCTGTAAATTCTGAACTATATTCTTTGAAAAACAAATAATATGGAGTAGGGCCTGTTCCTGTACTCCAGCAAATAACGGTATCATAAGTACCAGTCATAACAGAAGTGATATAAGTGTTCCAAGGTTCTTGTTGAATATTGGTGGAGATACCGATATCTTTTAAATTATTAGATATTATTTGAGCCATGGTGATGAAATCAGTCCAACCAGCACCAACGAGTATGTTGAAAGGTTCGAGTTGAGAACCATCTGGTTTTAAAAGATTATTTTTTTTATCATATGAGTATCCATTTTTTATTAATAATTCTTTTGCTTTTTGTGGATCATATTTGTATGAGTATTTATCTAAGTTTTTATCATACCATTTTTCCATTTGTTTAGGTACTATACCTGTTGGATCAGCTATTTCTCCTATACCATAATAGGCTTTATCTAATATTTGTTGTTTATTTATACTCATTGCTATCGCTTTTCTTAAAATTTTATCGGTAAAAGGATCTTTCATGGTGTTGAAATAAAGCATGTTAGTATTTAATGTAGGCCACCATTTTTTATTGTCTTTACTCTTTGAAACCCAAGATCTATCTACATCTGGAACAAAAGAAAAAGTCCAATCTGCTTCACCTTTTAACATTTTTAAGAAAGAAGTATTATTAGAGTTTACAGCAACTATTTCAATTCCATCTATATATGGTTTTTCTTTAATCCAATAATCTTTGTTTTTTTGAAGTTTTACAGTATTGGTTTCTGCATTAAATTTTTCTATGATGAAAGGACCAGTTCCAACAGGATTTTGATTTTGGAACTTTGAAGGATCTTTTATATCTTTCCATATATGTTCTGGAACTATTGGAACAAGTGTTATATAATAGAAAAATGGAGTATTTGCTATTGAAAAGTTTATATTTACTGAATTTTTATTTACTTTTTCTATATCTGATATGTTTGAACTTTTACCCCATATTCCATTTAAATCTAATTCGGGATGTTTTTTGATATAATTAAATGTAAATATAATATCATCTGCGGTAAATGGAACTCCATCATTCCATTTAACATTGTTTCTTACAGTGATGTTTAGAGTTCTGGAATTGTTAATCCAGTTGAACTCTGTAGCGAGTTCTGGAATTATTTCTCCAGTTAATTCATTCATATAAAAAAGATGTTCATATATGGCAGGCCCAGTTGGCAGACTTTGACCTGTTGGGAGGAATGGATTTGAGTTATTTGTAAGATTGCCCCATGGATTTATAACTTTTAAAGTTCCTCCCCTTTTTATTTCTCCAGAAAATACCATTAAAGAAAACACTAATATTATACTGAGAACCAAAACAATTTTTTTGTTCAATTTTCTTTCCCCCTTTTTATGAGTATTTATAAAAAGTTTTTTGCAAAATCAAAACTTTTCATCAATTTATTCATAAATGATCCTGAAGCTCCAATAACTATACTTTTTAATTTTGTATCATCTATAATTATTTTGAATTTTCTATTTGGATAGTTTATTATTTTTTCATAAGTTTTATTTTTTATTAGATTTATTATATTATTCGGTAACATATGAACATATCCGCCTAAAACAAACACATCAGGATCTAATATGTTTGCAGTTGTACTTATAATTGTTGATATCTTTTCAAGATAATCATCAAATATAATCTCTGGATTTTTTATTGATTTCAAATAATCTGTGAAATTTTCATATCTGATTTTTTGATTGTTAGAGATTAAATTTGTTGTTATTGATTGTTCACCAGATAAATTATTAGAACCTTTATAAATTTTTTTGTTTATTATTATTCCATTTCCTTGATAACCTTTTATCATATCTTCATGGAAAAAAAATCCCATCAACATAAATACAAGATTTTTGTATTTTAATTTTGAATCAAGTAAATAATACATAGCTCCAGCATTAGCATCATTTTCTATATGAAAATAAAGACCAGTTTCTTTTTCAAGTTTTTCTTTTAATGGAAAATTTTCGAATTGAAAAAGACCATTACCTATTAAAGTACCAGTATCAGAATCAGTTGCTTCTGGAAAAGCTACAGAAACAGACATTAAGTCTTTGAAGTATTGAGTGTATTTATTAGTTGATATTAAAATTTCCTGTATTATTTTTTTTGTGTCTTCATTTCTTAAATTTATAAATTTTATATTTTCAGATATTATATTCAGACCCAAATCCATTAAACATGACAATATAAAACTTTCTGTTATATATATTCCTAAAGTATATTTATACCCATAATTGAATCTTATTATATCTGCTTTTCTACCTATTAAATTATTATTTTCTTTTTTATCTGTTTTAATTATGTAATTTTTTTTGTATAAATAAGAAGCATTTCTTGATATATTAGACCTATCTATTTTTAAATTTCTACTTAATTCTGGAACTGTTGAATATCCATTTATCCAGAGATTTTCAAGTATATTTAATTGAGTTTGATTTGAAATCATTTTAAGCCTCCTGCAATTTAATGCGTGTCACACACAATTAATTATATATTTAATTAATTTTTTAAACAAATTTAAAATTACATAATTAAAGCCATTAATTTCAAAATAAAATTAATTAAAACAATATTTCATACTTATGTTCTTTTTTATTAATAATTTTTGTTGTTTTTATTTATTTCATTGAAAATTTTAATTTAATTTTAAGTAAACTGATCGGTCTTTAAGTGACTTATAAGATATGAATACTAAAATGAAAATGTATATAATTAAATTTTTAGGAGGTTTTAATAATGAAAAAACTAATGTTTATATTATCAGCTGTATTAGTTATGGGATCAGCATTTGCTTCTAACGTAGAAGTTTTAGGTGGAGGAACATTTAATACATATAATTATAAATTAAATGATGCATCTGAAGCTTCAGTTGAAGATCTTACCAAAGGATTTGGTGGATATGCAGGAGTAGCTTACACTTTTTGGGAAGGTGTAGGAGTTGAAGGTGGAGTAGATTATTTTAATTCTAATTACAAAAAAGATGATAAAAAAGCATCTGAAAATACATTTGGACCTTATGCAGCAGTAAAATATACATATAATTTTGCTGAAATGCCATTATCTTTAAATGCAAAAGTTGGTGGAGCATATTATTTCAACAAATTAGATGATAAAATAAACTCTGTTGAAACTGAAAGAAATGGATTAGGTTTGATTGCAGGTGCAGGTCTCGGATATAATTTCACAGAAAATTTTAAAGTAGGTTTAAATGGTTCATATAGACTTGCAAAATTAGCAGATAAAGATAATAAAGATAATAAAATGGATTTTTCAGGATTTAGAGCAGGATTAGAATTTTCATATGAATTTTAATGAATAATCTAAAAAAAGCAAATTCAAAAGAATTTGCTTTTTTTTATTTTTTTATTTAAAATTTGTTTTAAAGGGGGGATATTTTATGATTCGATACTTAGATGAAGAAAGAATGTTTTTGATCAGTACAGATAATATGGCTTATGTTATTAAAATAGAAGATTCTAAACTAACAAATATTTATTTTGGAGAAAAACTTGTTTTTGACTTTGATTATATACCTGAAATTAAAAAAAATATTTTTATAAACTGGTCATGGAATTATGAATTGAGTGATAGAAGTGAAAATAATTATGCTAATACAGCTTTTAAAGTGTTATATCATGATGGAGTTAGAGATTGTGAGCTTTTGTATAAAAATTATGAAATTTTTGATAATAAACTAAAAATTGAATTATTTGATGAATTTTATGGTATGAAAATTTTTTTATTTTATGAAGTTTTTGAACATGATAATATTATAAAAAAGTATTATGAAGTAAATAATATTTCAGATCAAAAAATCAATATAGAAATTTTAAAAAATTCTCTTTATATACCAATATTAGAAGGGAATTTCAATTATTTGAAAGGTATGTGGGGACATGAGACTAATATAGTTCATGAAAAGATAAATCAAGGTATAAAAAGTATAGGAAGTAGAACTGGAAATACTGGTCATCTATTTAATCCATATTTTTCTATAGATGATGGTGCAGATGAAGATAATGGGAACGTTTGGTTTGGCCTTTTGGGATGGAGTGGTAATTGGAGTATAGATGTTCATAAGCAAGATTATGAGTATATAAATATTTCAGCTGGATATAATGAATGGGATTTTAATTATATTCTTTTACCTAATGAGAGTATAAAGTCTCCAGAACTTATATTTGGTTTTACTAATGAAGGTTTTGGTGAATCTTCTAGAATTTTACATTCTTTTATAAGAAAACATATTTTAAGAAAAATCGATAGAAAAATATTATATAATTCTTGGGAAGCTACAGGTTTTGATGTTAATGAATCTAATCAAATGAAACTTGCTGAATTAGCTTCTAAAATTGGAATAGAATTATTTGTGGTAGATGATGGATGGTTTGGAAAAAGAAATGATGATAAGGCAGGTCTTGGAGATTGGTATATAAATAAAGAAAAATTTTCGAGAGGGCTTTTTCCATTGATAAAAAAAGTTAAAGAATTGGGTATGGATTTTGGTATATGGGTTGAACCAGAAATGGTTAATCCTGATTCTCAACTTTATAGAAATCATCCTGATTGGATACTTGGCTATGAGAGTAGAAAAAAAACGGAGATAAGAAATCAATTAGTTTTAAATATAATCAAAAAAGAAGTAAAAGATTATATAATAGATTTTATGACAGATCTTCTAAGTAATAATGATATATCTTTTATAAAATGGGATTTTAACAGACCTATATTAGAATCAGGTTTTATGAACAAAATAAATTCTAAAAGTATTTGGATTGATTATGTTGAAAGTTTTTATTATATTTTAGATATATTGAAAAGAAGATTTCCATATGTGATCTTTGAATCTTGTGCAGGTGGTGGCGGGAGAATAGATATTGAGATTTTAAAATATGCTGATCAAGTATGGACAAGTGATAATACTAATCCTTATGATAGATTGATCATACAAAAAGGTTTTTCTTATGCTTATCCTTCAAATATAATGATGGCTTGGGTTACTGATTGGGCTGGAAAAGAAACTTATCCTTTGAAGTATAGATTTCATTCAGCAATGTTGGGTAGCCTTGGAATTGGTTCAAATTTAAATAATTATTCGGAGGAAGAATTGAATATATTTTCAAACTTGATAAAAGATTATAAAGATATCAGAAATATCGTTTATGAAGGAGATCTTTATAGAGTTAATATGACTGATTATAAAAATCTTGAAATATTTGAATATTTGAAAGAAAATAAAGAAGAAGGAGTTGCCTTTATTTTTCAAAATCCCACAGAGTTTGATATATTTAATGTTTATAAAATTAAATTAAAAGGATTAAATGAAAGTTATGTTTATGAGATAGAAAATAAACTTTATTCTGGAAAATCATTGATGAAATTTGGATTTTATATGCAATTTGATTCTGATATAGATTATTTAAATATGAAAAAGAATAATTATATGTCAAAAATTATAAGATTTAAATTAAAAAAGAATATTTAATAAATATAAATGGATGCTTAATTTTTAAAAATTAAGCATCCATTGAGTTAATCATTTCTAAACTCTAAACCCATAAAATCGAATACAGGTATTGAAAAAATTATTCCTTTTCCTGGTTTTTCTATTTCTCCTGATTTTAAGAGTATTTTATACATTTTTGAATAATCATCTTTATCTACAATCATCAAAATAATTTCTTTTGAAGATTCTACTTTTATATTGAATAATTTTTTATTATCATTTTTTCCAGTTCCGCGACCATATAGTATGGTAGCACCTTTTGCACCATTTTTATTGGCACTTTCTACTATTTTATCTGCTTTTCCCCTTTCGACTATCAAAAGAATTGCTATTTTTTCATTCATTATTGATCATCTCCTATAAATAGAATAATCCAAGTATAAGTACTGAAATGACAGGGCCCAGTGTCATCAAGCCTACTATTCCAAATCCATCCATTAATGGATCAGCGGATTGAACCATTTTAGAAATTCCCAATCCTATTGCCATATTTACAGGTATATTTACAGGTCCTGTAGTAGAACTTGCAGCATCAAATGCAATACCTATGAATTCTTTTTTTGTAAATAATATTAATATAGAAATGATGAGAAGTATGGGCAGTATAAAAAATCTTATATTTAAAGAAAAGAGTATTTTAATTATTCCAAAAGCCATACCCAATGCAACACCAAAAGCTACAAACTGAATTAAAACTTTTGCATTTATTGCCCCTATAGAAGCTTCTTCTACTTCAGCTGCCACTACTTTTAAACCAGGCTCTATCAAGGTTGAAAAATAAGCTAGTAATGATGTAAAAAAGATTATCAATATTTTATTGTCTAAAAAAATAATATTTTCTCCAAAACTTTTTGACAATGGAAGAAAAAGAGTAGATATGCCTTTCATAAAAAGCATTAAACCAAGAGTTGTAAATATTAGCCCGCCAAAAAAATCTTTCAAATTTTCAACAGGTTTTTTGAACACAAAAATTTGAAAAATTAAAAGAAATATTAGAAGCGGAAGTAGCTCTTTAAATGAAACAAAAAAATCCTTTAAAAAATCTAAAACCTTCAAAATTTTCACTCCTATTCTTAACTTTTAATATTATATTTCTTATATATTATATATTAATCAAATAACAAATATAAGACTTTTTAAAGCGTTTTAATTTAGAATTTATTAAAAGGATAGAACTTGCATTTTTATTTATCTTAGGTATAATTAATGTTAGTATAAAGCAGGAGGGATAAAATTGCTTATAGAAAAGGCTGAATTAAAGGATTTAGAAAGTATAATGAAAATAGAATATGAGTCCTTTGATACAGATATTGCTGAAAATGAAAAAATTTTTAAAAAAAGGATAAAAAATTTTTCTGATGGTTTTTATATAATAAAAATAAAAAATGAAGTAATAGGGTATATTTGTTCTGAACTATGGGAATATGAAGAAAATTTAAACATTGAAAAATTTGAATTGAACCATTCTATGGATAAATTTCATAAGATGAATGGAACAGAACTTTATATATCATCATTTGGACTTTTGAAAAATTATAGAAAAAAAGGCTTTGGAAAAGTTCTTTTCGATGTTTTGATGAACAGAATAACCCAAAAATATGATATTAAAAGTGTTGTTTTGATAGTATCGGAGAAATGGGAAGCAGCAAAAAAAATATATATTGATCATGGTTTTGAAAATATAAAAGTTTTGAATGATTTCTTCAATGATGAAGAAGATGGAATAATAATGAGAAAAAAATTAAATATTGTTTAGACTAAAAAATATCGGATTTATCCGATATTTTTTTTGTATTTAACAAAATATATTTAAATAAATTATTTTGTTTTGATATAATATAAATGTTTAGTTTAATATCATAATTATTATGATAATTTACATAACGTTAATTATATTGTTAATATTAAGTATAATATCACAATCATTGTGATAATTTACATAACGTTAATTATATTGTTAATATTGAGTGTAGTATCATAATCATTGTGTTAATTTACATAACATTAACTATGGTGTTAATATTTGAGGTTCATTTGTATAAAATCTAAAGAATATTATTGTTGTTTGGAGGTAGGAAAAGTGAAGAGTATTAAATTGAAACTTTTAGTACCATTGGTAACTTTGATAGTTGTTTCTATGTGTTTTATAATGATTTTTTCTATTTTGTCTGGTCAAAAAATAGTTAAAGAAGAGGCGGTTAAGAACATTGAGAATGTAACAGCTTCTTTTCAAGATCTAACCAATGCTTTACATAGGGCCGATATGAAAGTTATGGATTTGGCTGAATATGTTTCAGAGACATTTTCTTTAGAAGAATTTGAAAGTTCTGGAATAACTTATCTTGAGGGTTATAGTGAAAGTGTGTTATATAATTTTATGTCAAGTTTATTAAAGAGTTCTAAAGAAATGAATAACTTATATTTTTTTATAAATCCTGAATACAGTTCAGAGGTTTTTAATTTGAGTTTGTACAATAAAAGTGAGGGTATTAAAAGGGAAAAAATGGTAGAGAAAAGTAAATATGATGATATTGATATGCAATGGCTTGAACAGACAATAAAAGAGAGAAATTTAATTTGGACAGATCCTTATGAATGGGATGGTGAAATAATATTAAGTCATAGTATGCCAGTTTTTATTGATAATAAAATAATCGCTGTTGTTGGAACTGATTTGAATTTTACCTCTTTTAGGAATGATATTTTAAATCTAAGCAAATATGATACAGGAAAAGCCATGTTGTTAGATTCTAAAGGCAAAATAATTGTTAGTGAGGATCATGAAGGAAAGTATTTTGAACAACTTGGTCTCAAAGAACTTCAAAATACTGTTGTTAATAATGAAAAAGGTAGTTCTTCATATAAATATAATGATATAAATTATACAGCTGGTTTTTATACTTTATTTAATGATTGGGTAATTGTTTTGAGAGTTGAAGATTCTGAATTATTTGAAGGCATATATAGCATGGCTAATATTATTTTAATAGTTACAATTATAATAATAGTTCTTTCCATAATTTTAATAATGTTTTTAACTAATAAAATTGTTAAACCTATAAAAATCATTTCAGAAGATGCTGAAAAACTTTCAAATGGAGATTTAAAAATTGAAATTGATGATAAAGTTAAAGCATTAAAAGATGAGGTTGGAAATCTTGCGAATTCATTTGATAAACTCATTAGAAGTCAAAAAAGTATTATAGGGAGTATAAAAGATTCTTCAGATGAGGTTGATAAATCAGCCAATGAACTTTCAGCTGTTTCTGAAGAAACTACTGCCACATCAGAAGAACTTGGAGCTCAAATAGAGAATATAAAATCTAATTCTAATAACATATCTTCTTTTATCGAAGAAGTTTTATCTTCTATAGAAGAAATTTCTGCATCATCACAGAGTTTATCAAGAATTATAAATGAATTGAATGAAAAAGCTAATGAAACAAATGAGGCTGCTCTTGATGGAGAAAATTCGGTAAAATCAATAGTCAATATAATAAAGAAAGCTATAGAAAAGACAGATAAAACTAAAGAAGATGTTGATGCTTTGAATAATGATGTAAAAGAAGTTGAAAAGATAATAGAAACTATAGAATCAATAACGGAACAAACGAGTCTTTTAGCTTTAAATGCTGCTATAGAAGCAGCACGTGCAGGAGAAGCTGGAAAGGGTTTTGCTGTTGTTGCAGATGAGATAAGAAAGCTTGCTGATAGTTCTAAAACGGCTACTCATCAAATAAGTTTGATAATTGAAAATCTTATGAAAGCTTCTAAAGCTGTAGAAGTTTCTCAAGATAGTTCTGCACAAATAATAAAAGATATAAAAATGGAATCAGAAGTTGTTGATGGAAAGTTTAAAAATATAAGGAGTTCTATAATGCATGTAGCATCTGAGATAGAGAATGTTTCAGCGGCTATACAAGAACAAAGTGCAAGTTCCGAAGAGATAACATCTTCTATGGAAAAAGCTGCTTCTATGGTTAAAGATATAGATGAACAATTGTTAGAAGCTGTTTCTGCTGTAGAAACACAGAGTTCTTCATCTGAGAATATAAGTGAAAATGCTCAAATATTATCAGAGCTTTCAGAAAAATTGCATAAAAAAGTTAGTTTTTTTAAGATTTGATCAAAAAGAAGTTTTCATATTTTTCAATATGAAAACTTCTTTTTTTATTTTTTTATTATAGATGAATAAAATTTTCCAGAGTCTTTTACAATTCTTTTTTGAGTTTTATAATCTATATATACAATTCCAAATCTTTTTGAATAACCAGCAGACCATTCAAAATTATCAAGGAAAGACCATAAATAATATCCTTTTAAGTTTATATTATTTTCTTTGGCTTTTTTTATGACATCTATATGTTCTTTTATATAATTCAATCTTCTTATATCATGGATTTCACCGTTTTCTATTTCATCTTGATAAGCAGCACCATTTTCTGTTATATATAATGGCATTTTTGGAAACTCTTTTGATAGATCTTTTAAAAGTTTGTATAAACCTTCTGGATATACTTCCCATTTCATTTCAGTATATTCTCCACCAATTTCAACAGGTTCAGTATTGAATAGTTTATTTTCTGAAGAGTATTTTATTATTGTTCTCATATAATAATTTATACCGAGAAAATCTGAAGTGTTTTTTATATAATTTAATTCATCTTCAGGAAAAGAATTAAGGTTTAATTTTTCTTTGTAAATTTGAGATATTTTTTTTGGATAATATCCTTTGAAAATAGGATATATATACCATTTATTGAAAAATTCATCATAGATTTCTGCAGATTCTAAATCTTTTTTATCTTTAGAATAAGGGTATATAGGTACGAGATTCAAAGTTATACCTATTTTACCTTTATAATTCATTTTTTTATAAATTTTATAAGCTTTTGCATGTGAAAGATTTAAATTATGAGATACTATCAAAGATCTTTTTCTGTCTTTTACAGCAGGTGGCATATCTCCACCAACATAACCACCATTAACTATTACCCAAGGTTCATTTATAGTTATCCATTTATCAACGTATTCTGAGAAATTTTCAAAACATATTTTGGCATAGTTTTCAAATATATCAGAGATATTAGGGTTTTCCCATCCTCCAATTTTTTGTAATTCATATGGTAAATCCCAATGATATAAAGTTACAAAAGGCTTTATACCATTTTTTTTCATTTCTTCAAATAATTTTTTATAAAATATAATACCTTTTTGATTTATATTTACACCATCTGGCATTATTCTTGTCCAAGATAATGACATTCTATAATTTTTGATTCCAAGATCTTTCATAATTTTAAAATCTTCTGGATATAATTCATAATGATTACATGCAATATCACCATTTTCATCGTTTTTAATATGATTTATTTGATGTGAAAATTCATCCCATATTGAGATTCCTTTTCCATCTTTTTTCCAAGCTCCTTCTATTTGATAAGCTGAGGTTGATACACCCCATTCAAAATCTTTTTCAAACATTCTATCATCCTTTCATTCCTGTTAGTGATATTCCCTTTATGAAATATTTTTGTGCAGACAAAAATACTATTATAAGTGGAAGTATTACAACAACAGCTCCAGCCATTTGTAACCCATATTGTACTTCATATTGACCACCTATAACAGATATTGCAACTGGTAATGTATACATACTTTCATCAGAAGATATTATTAAAGGCCATAAAAAAGAGTTCCATGATCCAGTAAATGTAAATATAGATAATGCAGCTAGTGCCGGTTTTGCAAGAGGTAATATAATTCTAAAAAATATGAACCCTTCACCAGCACCATCTATTTTAGCCGCTTCAATTAGCTCATCTGGTAAACCCTGTATAAATTGTTTCATGAAAAATATATTATAAGCACTTACCATTGCTGGTAATATTAATCCAGCGAATGAGTTCAGTAAACCCATTTGTCTTAAGAGTAAAAATACTGGTATCATTGTTATTTGTCCAGGTACCATCAATGTTCCCAAAACAATCATGAAAATTTTATTTTTACCTTTGAATTTGAATTTAGCAAAAGCATATCCTGCCATTGATGAAATCAACAGTGATAAAAAAGTTATAGATAATGCAACTATAATAGTGTTTAAAAGAGGTCTTCCAAAATCGAGAGTTTTAAAGAGATCTATATAGTTTTGAAAAGTTGGATTATTTGGTATCCAACGTGGTGGAAAAACAAATATTTCGTCTGAATTTTTAAACGATGTTGAAACCATCCATAAAAATGGAAGAATCATACTTAGAACACCTAAGATTAATATAAAATGTACTATTATTTGTTCTGTAATACTGACTTTTCTTTTTCTCATTATGCTCATCTCCTAATATTTTAATATTCCGTTTTTTTTAATTTTGTCTGCAGTATAGTTAATATGAATATTATTAAAAATAAAATTACTGCAATTGAAGATGCATATCCGAGATTAAAAAATTTAAAGCCTTGTCTGTAAAGATATAAAACTACTGATAATGTTGAATCTAAAGGTCCTCCATTTGTTAACATATAAGGTTCTTCGAATAATTGTAAATAACCAATTAAAACCATAACACTTACAAAATATGTTGTTGGTCTTAGCATGGGGACTGTTATTTTTAAAAATTGTTGCCATCTTGATGCTCCATCTAATTCCGCTGCTTCATATAAAAACTCTGGTATGTTTTGTAATCCAGCATAAAATATTATTATGTTATAACCAAGAGCTTTCCACACTACAAGCATTATTATAGATGGCATAGCCCAATTAGGATCTCCTATCCAATTAGGTCCATTTATACCAAAAAGTCCAAGAAACCAATTCAAAAGACCATATTCTGGATTTAAAATCCATTTCCACACTATTGCAATTGCAACTGTATTCGTTACAAAAGGAAGATAAAAACCAACTTTAAAAAAATTTTTGAAATAAGTTTGTTCTCTATTTATAAGCACGGCAAAAAAAAGAGCCAATATTATAGTTAAAGGCATTGCTATTATTAAGGCATAAAAGGTATTAAATAGGGATTTCCAAAATAATTCATCTTCAAAAAGATCTATAAAATTTTCAAAACCTATAAATTTTGCTTTGCTCCAATCTGCAAGTGCAAAAGTATTAAAATTAGTTAAACTTATAAAAAAAGAAGTTATCATCGGTAAAATTAAAAAAATCATTAAAAGTATTATTGCAGGACCTAGAAACATTATTATTGATTTAGTAGATGTTCGAGTTCGCATAATTTTCACCTTTCTTTAAAATCTAACCTCCTTAAAAAGGAGGTAGATTAATGTTTTTATCTTAAGATTTTTTCTAAATCTTTTTTTAAATCTTTTGCTGCTTCTTCTGGAGTTTTAGTACCATAACATGCTTCTTGTACTCTTCTCTCCAGTGCATCTTCTATTTGAGCCCATTCAGGTCTATTAACTGGAGCTTTAGATTTTTCGAGTTGCTTTCCGAATGTACTCATCATAGAATTATTTTTTAAGTAATTATCTTCCCATGTTTCTTTTACTGAAGGTAATGATCCAACTTCTTTATACCATTTTAATTGTACTTCTGGTCTTGAGACGAATTCCATGAATTTCCAAGCTATATCTTTGTTTTTTGAGTTTTTGAACATCACTAAATTGCTTCCACCTACAAAAGAAGTTCCATGTTTTTTTGAAGGAACAACTTTTACATTAAATTTATCTTTTATTTCAGGGGTTTGTTCTTTTGTCATGTTTATCATCCATGGACCGGAGAAATACATTGGGACTGTACCATTTGCAAATTCTTGAAATAAAGTTCCACTTAAGCTCAAAGGAGCAATTTTTTCTTTAAAAAATTTAGAATAAAAATCTATTGCTTCTATAAATTCAGGAGTTGTTACGGTTATATTTCCTTTTTCATCGAGTATATCTGCATTGTTTTGCCATATAAAAGGCATTATTTCTTGATATTCCATTGTTTGCATCGTTAGACCGTATTTACCTTTTTCAGATAATTTTTTTGCAGCATCATATAATTCTTCCCAATTTTCTGGACCATTTTCATATCCAACAGATTTTAATAAATCTGTTCTATAAAAAAGCACTCTTGTATCAACATACCATGGTAATCCATATATTTTATTATCTACTATGGTAGTTTCAAAAGGTCCTTCAAAAAAAATATCTTTTGAAACTGTAGCAGAATTTTTTAAATCCTTTTCTAAATTTTCAAAAACACCCATCGAACCAAATTCCGCCATCCAAGTTGTTCCCATTTGTGCGAGATCTGGATTTGTGTTTCCAGCTATTCCAGTTATTAATTTATCATGTGCTGAACCCCAAGGTATTGCTTGAATTTTAACTTCAATATTTGGATTTTCTTTAATAAAGTCATCGGCAATTATATTTAATTTTTTAGCTTCTTCACCCATTGCCCATATAGTTAAGGTTTTTGAAAAACTTAAAATAGTTAATGATAATACAAATAAGATAATAAAAACTTTTTTCATTTTAAATCCTCCCTTATTTTAATTCTAAAGTTCCCCATAATTCTTTATTTGACCATATTTCTGGTAAATTAGTCCAAGATAGTAGATTTTCTCTTACATATTCCCCTTTTGCAGCATCTTTTTTATTTGAATTATGTATTGTTGTTGAAAATCCTAAATTTATCCCTGCTTTAGGGGTTATTCCAAGATATTTAAAAGGAATTTTAACTTCGATTGTATAACCTGTATTAGTTTTGTTAGAAGCCAATTGTATTTCAGGAGCTGTTTCTTCTATGGCACCTGAATTTGAATCTTCATGTCTTGTACCTTGAACATTATTTTGTGTATCAAATGGAATTATAGCGAGTTTCATTAATTTATCATTAATTCCAGCTTTTTCGGGATCCAAATAAATTTCTATTGAATCTGTTCTATAAAAACCAGATTTATCTTCTGGAGTTAAATTGTTGACTATATATTCATCTGAAACATTTGTTGCAAAATATAAATTTTCATCATCCCATAATAAATAGAATATTGAATTTAAAACTTGTTTTTTTGGATCTACTTTTGAAACACCACCTGCAGGAACATTCATAGTTTCATCTATTGTATATTTATTTGAATCTGAATATTCATCAATATTTCCATCAATAATTATTTTTTTATTAGTTTTTTTTGCTATTGCGATTTTTTGTGATGGAGCTTTCATTAATTTCTCAAATTCTTTTTTGTAATCAGGAGTTACAGCATATTCAGATTTTTTTTCTTCAAACCCAATAATTTTTAATGAATTTTTTGCATATTTATTTTTTATATCTTCTTTTTTTACATATTTTTCCCCCTCCTCAGAAATAAACAAATATATTTAAAGTCTTTTCATTATTTTCATTATTTATTATATTTCCATCTATTTCATTCTCATTTACAATAATTTTTTTATTTTTAGATCTTATAAAGTTTATATTATACAGACAATTTCTGAAATATCTTTTTACGAAGACTTTGTCCCATTCTTTTGGCATTACTGGAGATATTTTTAATCCATTCCATTCTGGTGTTATGCCAAGAATACCTTCCATTCCAGTTATAAAGTACCAACTTGCAGATCCTGTATACCATGACCAACCTCCACGACCAAAATTAGGAGAATCAGGTCCATCTACATTGCCTGGGGTTACATATGGTTCAGTGAAATATTTATCGGGATTCATTCCTCTATAAACTGGCATAAATGATTTATAAATTTTATATGAATTTTCATCATTCATTTTACATGCAGCCAATACACCCCATGTTCCAGCATGTGTATAAAGTCCGCCATTTTCACGTACTCCAGGAGCATATCTTGATAAATAACCTATTTCTTTGTCTGGTTTTGAATAAGCTGGCTGGAATAATAAAGGTCCAAACTCTTTGAAAAGATATTTTTTTAGAGATTCATATGCTTTTTCTTTTCTTTCTTCAGTTGTTGAATTGTTTAAAATAGCCCATGTTTGAGCATTTAAGAATATTTTCCCCTCTGAGCATTTTGAGCTTCCAATAGATTTTCCATCATCTTTAAAAGCTCTTATAAACCATTCACCATCCCAAGCATATTTATTTATAGAATTTTTTAATTTTAAAGCTTCTTTTTTAAATAAATCTTCATTTTCATAGTCTTTTTGTTTATTACAAATATAAGAAAAATCATTTAATATACCATATAGAAAATGACCAAGCCAAATACTTTCTCCTTTACCATCAGTACCCACAGCACTCATACCATCATTCCAATCTCCAGAACCTATTAATGGCAATCCTCTTGAACTTAATTTTGATAAATTATATTTTATAGCTTTTATACAATGATCATAAATGCTTTCATCTTCATAATCTATATAAGGGACCATTTCATTTAAAAAATTAAAATTATTTGTTTCTTTTAAATATCTTAGTGTTATAAAAGCTAACCATAATCTGTTATCTGAAATATTATTTTTTAATCCAATTTCTGATATTGGATGCCACCAGTGATAAACACTACCATCTATGAATTGATGTTTTGCATGCAATTTTATTTGTTCGGCTGTTTTATTTGGATCAACATATAAAAATATTTGACTATCTTGTAATTGATCTCTAAAACCAAAAGCACCACCTGTTTGATAATAACCGGTTCTTCCCCATAATCTTCCCGATATTGCTTGATATTTTAGCCATTTGTTGTTCATTAAGTTGAAACCTATATCTGGGGTTTCTACCATATTTTTTTCAAATATATCTTTCCACATTTTTTTGTTTTTTTCTATTTCATTTAAAACTGATTTTTCAGTGGAATATATTTTTTTTATATTATCTATTTCTTTAGTATCATTTTTTTCTACCAATCCTATGGTATAAATGAGTATTTTTTCTTCATCAGAATCTATTATCACTTCATTGTGTAATGAAGCAATTGAATCTTGGTATTTGCCAAATATATTGTTTAACTTTTTATTTTTTAATCCTTCTGGATTTGATACAGATCCGAAATTCCCCAAAAAATCTTCTTTACAAGATGTTGCTGAAGATGTCTTTTCATTAACCGAATTAAAAGCTGTGTATTCCCAGTTTCTATTCCAATGTTCACCATTTTCATTTGGTATATCCCACATTCTTTTTTCAGCTTTTATCACATCATTCATAAAATATGTATCTATAAATGTTTTATGGAATTCTCTATGCCAATCTGGAGCAGTACCAAGATTCCATTCTAAATAAGAAAAAACAGATAAATTTAATTTATTTTTGGTTTTATTTTTTATTTTTAGCATCCATATTTCTAACGAAGAATCTTTAGGTACCGTTAAAGTTAATTCGGTTTTTAAATCTTTATTTTCGGCTAAAAATTTAGAATAACCAAATCCGTGTATTATTTTATAATCAATATTTTTTTTACACATTGGTTTAAAAGTAGGAGTAAATAATTCATCATTTTCATTGTTTTTGATATAAAAGTACTTTCCCCATTCGTCTTTTATGATATCTTGTTCCCATCTATTTATTCTGTTTAAGGAAGCATGTGTTTTCCAGCTATATCCCGAACCATTTTGAGAAACAGCAACACCATAATCACCATTTGAAATTATATTAACCCAAGGTCTCGGTGTTTTTGGTGTTTTTATTATATATTCATTTTGATCTTCTGAAAAATAACCGTATTTAGTTTCGAACATTAATATATCCTCCTGATTTTATTTTTAGTTAACCGGTTAAGTAGTTGGGTAAAAATAGAGTATACTCTATTTTGTTGATTTTCTTTTAATTAATTCAGTTTTTAAAGATATTTTTTTAGATTTAGGTTTTTTTTCATCTATTAATTCTAATAATAATTCTACAGATTTTTCTCCCATTTTGCATAGAGGTTGCTCAACGGTGGAAAGTGTAGGCTCAGAAAATTTTGAAGATTCTATATTATCAAAGCCTATTACTGAGATATCTTCTGGAATATTCAAATTTTTTTCTTTTATAGCTTTCATAGCACCTAAAGCCATTTGATCATTGGCAGCAAAAACTCCATCTATATCTTTGTTTGAAAGAATTTCAAGTGTTTTTGTATAACCTTCTTCTCTTCTGAAATTTGCATCTTTTATTATTGAATCATCTATTTTTATTGAATAATCATTTAAAGCTTTTAAATATCCTTTGAATCTGTTTTCAGAATCCCAAGCAACGGAAGATCCTTTTAAAAAAGCTATTTTTTTACATCCTGCTTTTATTAAATATTCTGTAGCTTTATAACCACCATCAAAATTATCAACAGTTACTGTATAAACTGAATTTGTAGTGAAAGGATAATCTATAAAAACAAAGGGTACATTTCTTTCTTTTAAAATTTTTATATACTCTTCATTTATATGATAGGCCATTATTATTACACCATCTACTATTCCACCAGTAAAAAGGTCTATGACTTGTTTTTCTTTGGCTTTTTCAGCATGTGTAGTTACAAGATTTAAAAGATAATTATTAGAATTTGTTTTATTTTCAACACCTTTTATTATATCTGCATAAAACATGTCTGAAATATCAGGTATTATTAAACCTATATAATGAGTTTTTTTACCTGCTAAACCTCTTGCAACTGCATTGGGAATATAGTTCATTTCTTTCATTATTTTAAGTATTTTGTTTCTTATTTTTTCACTCACGCCTGGTTTATTATTTATAACATAAGAAACTGTGGCTTTTGAAACTCCTGCTTTATTTGCTATATCTTTTATTGTGATATTGTTTTTTTTCATTTTATTCCTCCAATTACTTAACCGGTTAATTAAACTTATTATAAAACATAATTAATATAAAATAAAACTCGATTTCAAATGATTGAGTCTGGTTTCACTAATTTATAACCAATTGTTTATATTTAAGCTGTAATTTTTAAATTTATTTTAAAAATAGAAATTTTATTATATAGAAATTAAATATTTTATTATTTAACAATAGTTCTATAGGTATAATTGGTTCAAAGTTTCTTTCATTAATCTTTAAAATTTTTTTTATTTATGATATAATGTATCTGAATAAGAAATGTTTTTTCACAAACTTATATGGGGAGGTCACAGTATGACATCAAAAAGAGTATTTAGTGTATTTTTAGTGCTTTTATTAGTTGTTGTATCAGCTTTTGCTGCAAAGATAAATTTGAAAGATGGTATTTATGGTGCACAGGCATCTGAAGCAAGTTATGGTTATACAGCATTTGTTATGCTTGAAATCGATAATGGAAAAATAGTTAAAGTCGTTGCTGATGAAGTTAGTGCAGATGGAAAATTAAAGTCAAATGATGAAGGCTATAGAGCAAATATGGAACCTAAAACTGGAACTTATCCTTCAAAATTTTATACAGATCTTGCTATGCAATTGTTAAAAGAACAAAATCCAGATAAAGTGGATATTGTTTCTGGAGCTACACATGCAACACATAATTTTGTTAAATTAGTTAAGGCTATTTTAGAAGATGGAAAATTAGGCCAAACAATAACAGTTAATTTAAAGTAATTATATTTAGAAAAAGCCTCTAATAGAGGCTTTTTTTATTTTTGAGGTGAGATTTTATGGAAAATTTTGTTTTGATAACGGGAGCTTCAAATGGGATAGGAAAAGAAATGGCTTATATTTTTGCTGAAATGGGTTTTAATTTACTTTTAATTGCAAGAAACTTTGAGAAGCTCAATGATATTAAGAATAAAATTGAAAAGAAAAATAATATAAAAGTTTTAATTTTATCCAAAGATTTGACCGATATAGAATCTATAAAAGATATATATTCTTTTTGTAACATTGAAGAAATAAATGTTGAAATACTTATTAATAATGCGGGCTTTGCAAGCTTTGGAGAATTTCATTCTATTGATTTAGATACAGATCTTTCACAAATAAATTTAAATATTATGGCTTTGACCATGTTAACTAAGTTATTTTTAAAAGATATGATTGAAAAAAGAAATGGTAAAATATTAAACGTATCTTCTATAGCAGCTTTTCAGCCTGGACCTCTCATGTCTGTTTACTATGCATCAAAAGCTTATGTTGAGTCTTTTACACAAGCTATTTCAAATGAATCAAAACAGTATGGAATAACCGTTTCTTCTCTTTGCCCAGGTCCTGTGAATACTGGATTTAAAGAAAGAGCAGGAATGAATAGATCTAATCTTTTTAAAGGAAAAGGAGTCATGAGTGCTGAAAAGGTTGCAAAATATGCTATAAAGTGTCTTTTTAAGGGAAAGAAAAGAATTATTCCTGGCTTTTTAAATAAATGCAGTGTTTTTTCTACAAGGTTTGTTAGTAGTAGTTTTGCTGCAAAGATAGCTAAGAGTATACAAAAAGAAGATATGAAAAAATAATTAATGGCATATCTACATTAGTAGATACGCCATATGATGAAGGATGAATCAAGGTGAGTCGAACCAGCTTGAATATATCTATTCAAATACAGGGTTCCACAATTTATTTTTATAGAATGTTAAAGCTTCATAATCCTCTTTGTAAGAGGATGGAACTTTCAATGCAAGTCCAATTCCAGATAAATTAGGATTATCTTCAACATAAGAAGATAATATATAATCTTCTATTTTAAATCCAGTTTGATTTATATCTGTATTCTTTATGGAATTATAATTTCCAAATGTGTAATAAGTTTTGAATTCTTTATCAGATGAAGATGAAACATAATTTTTAAAAAAATTGTCCAATTCTAACTTTAAACCATTTGTTTTTAAAGCTGTCAATGAAGTTTTATAAGGAATATTATCTTTATTTTCATAGGTCTCTTTATAATATTGTACCAGATTTTGTAATAAAACGTCAATGTTATCATCATATTTTGATAAAAATTTATAATTCCAGCCAGTTCCAGGAATTAAATTCACAGAGCTCACCAAATAATCTGTATAATCTGATAATTCATATATTATCTCTATCATTGACATATTACAGGCATCAAATCCTATTATATCTGGAATTTTATTGTATTTTGAGTTAAATAAATATAATAAATTTTTTAACTCATTTATTCTCAAATAATTTGCATTATCTTCTATTATTATTGATTTTGATGAATAATTATTATTTAAATAATGGTATCTTTTTGTTCCTTCTCCAATCCAACCGCTTCCATGATTCCATAATATCATAAATAATTTAGAGGAATTATTTTTATCTATTAGTTCATCCATAAAAAAATTTAATGTTTCTGGGTCTGAAACTTTTAATTCTTCATCTAATCCATATTCTTGAGGAAAGTTTATTGTTTGTGAGATTAATCCATTTACATTATTAATACTTATGATTTTATCTGGGCTATCATTGTAGTCAGCTACTATGTTTATTGAAATTATTTTTGAAGATTTTATTATGCCATCTTTCATCTCTTGTATATCATTTGGTATGAAATTTCCAAGTGATCCACCACTTGTTTCGCCACCAGCATAAAAAAATATTTGCAAGTCTGGATGAATAATTGGAATATTTTCTTCGTAAATTCTACCGTATATTGTTTCATATTTTATTTTTATTGAGTTATCAGAATTTTTAAAAAAATCTTTTGATATTATTATTCTATTATTTTTATCTTGATTTATTATAGTTTGACCATCTATGGTGATTTTGGAAATATTTTCGGAAAATATCAATTCTTTATCAAAATTTCCATATATTAATTTGTTTTTTAATAAAGAGCCATCTTTTGGTTTGCTTATGCAAGAGTTTAACAATAAAATGGTAGAAATAATCAATATAAAAAATATAATTTTTTTCATTTTTCACCTCTGGATTAAATTATTATAATCGTTACTCCAATTAGAATAAATGAGAGTGTAAAAAGAGTGTCTATTATTTCCCATTCAAATTTTTTGTATCTTGTTCTTCCTTCCCAACCAGAATAACCTCTTGCTTCCATTGCAACACTTAATTCTTCAGCTCTTCTTAAAGCTGATACTAATAAAGGAATAATTATTGAAACTGCTCCTTTAACTTTTCCAGAAAATTTTCTATCATCAAAATTTGCACCTCTACTCAATTGAGCTTTTATGATTCTATCAGCTTCAGAAGCCATAACAGGTATAAATCTTATGGCAATAGTCATTACCATTGAGAGTTCATGTGCAAATGATTTAGGTACAAAGAGCCATCTTAAAACATCTTCCATAGCATGTGCGAGAGATGTTGGTGATGTAGTTAAAGTTAAAACACTCGAAAGCATTATAGCAAATAATATTCTAAAAGTTATTATAGTTGCATTGAACAGACCTTTATCAGTTAATTTTATAAATCCCAATTTAAAAATTATATCTCCATCTACTGAAAAAAGTTGAATTATAAAGGCAAAAACCACTATAAACCATATAGATTTTAAAGATTTTGCATAATAGGTTAAGCTCAGTTTTGATAAAAGCATCAATATTATCGTATAAACACTCATTACAATTATATCTATAGCACTATTTATTGAAAAAGCGAATCCTGCAAGAACAAATAAACCAAGTAGTTTAGCTCTTGGATCGAGCTTATGCATTAAAGAGTTTTTTTCTACATATCTTCCTAAAGCTACATTATCTATAAACATTTATTCCCAACCTTTCAATTATATATTTAATTGCAGACAAATTTAATTATAATATAAATCTTTAACCAAAAAATTAATTTAACAAGAATTAATTATTATTTTGAGTTTCGATATTTTATTTTATCAAAAATTATATGATGATATAATTAATATATGAGAACAATTTTTGGAGTGTTGTTATGAATAAAATCAAAAATATCTTTTTGATAATTATAATAATGTTTGTAATAACTCTTTTTTCTTATATTGTAATAGAAAATGATAAAAAAATTACATATGTAAAACAAATGGATTTCTTTAAGATTTATCTTGAGAATAATTATGATGTTTCTGAATTAATTATAATAGATTTTATGAATATAATATATAAAATAAAAAAAGAATATCCAGATATTTATAATAATGTATCTATTTTTGATATTTTAGCTATTGGACACGTTGAAACGAGATTTAGAAATATAATCGGAGATGAAGGCGATAGTCTTGGTTATTTTCAAATTCAAGAATCAACTTATTGGTTTGTGAAAAGTATTTATAGTGATCTTTTTTATGAATTAGATTTTATTAATTTGCCATGGAAATGGTCTTATGTAGAAGAGAGAGCTGATATACAAATTTTAACAGCTATTTTATACTTGAATTATTTGAGAAATAAATATGAAAATAAAGTATATTATCATTATAATGGAGGATCTACCGAATATGAAAGAAAAATATTGAATGAACTTAAAAATATAGAAGAGGATTATAATTATTTTTTAATAAATTATTAAGTTCTAAATAAGCTATTTATGGAGGCGATTTTTTGTGATCAATGAACCTTTAATTTGTAAACCTGTTCTTTCTGAAAAAGTTTGGGGGAATAAAGATTTAAATGAAGTTTTTAAGCATAACTTAGGAGAAAATCCAGTTGGTGAAGTTTGGCTTTTTTCTGTTGTTGAAGGTATGGAAACTACCTTAAAAGGAGTTGAAACAGGTAAAACTTATAAATCAACGGATATAATCAAAGATTTTCCATTGCTGTTGAAATTAATATCTACTTCATCATGGTTATCTGTTCAGGTTCATCCAGATGATGATTTTGCAGAGAAACTTGAAAATCAAAGTATAGGTAAGTCTGAAGCTTGGTATTTTTTGAAAGATGGTGGAAAAATAAAAGTCTCAAATGATAATGAAGGAGTTATGAATTCATTTAAAGATAATTCTTGGGATAAATGTCTTGAAGAAATTGAATTTAATAAGTTTGATACAATTTTTATTCCTGCGGGTACTGTTCATACATTAGGTCCAAATTGTACAATACTTGAAATACAACAAAGTTCTGATATAACTTATAGACTTTATGATTGGGGTAGACCAAGAGAAATACATGTAGAAAAATCTAAAGAGGTTTTGAAAAATGTGAAAACTTCTTATTGTGTTAATAGAAGTACAAATGGTATGGAAACTAAATATTTTTCATTTAATAAATTTAAAAATGAAGAAAAAATTGGTAAAGGTATATATGTATCATTAAAAGATTATAAAACTATTTATCTCGATGATAAAGTAAAGTATTATTTTGAAGGTGAATGGGTTGAGTATAAAATAAATATGAATGGTTGGAAAGGTATAATATAAAATTAAGCCTTCAAAGTGGAAAAAGAAATTAAAAAAATAAGAATCTGCTTTGAAGGCATTTTTATTTAATTTTTTAAATAAATAAGAAAGCGATTCCAAAAAATATTGATAAAAACATTTTTCAAAGTTAATAAAATAAAAATATTTCATTGATATCATAATAATAAAAGTGTAAAAGTTTTTGGAATTAATAAAAAATTATAAAACTATTTATGAAGGAGGAATTATTATGAAACATTCTACAATTCTTAATTTTACTGAATTCTACAGATTTGGTAATCCATTTGAAACGGAGGCTGTTATTATCAATAAAGAAGAGTTTCTTTATGATGATAATTCTAAATTGATGTATTTTGATATATATAATGAAGGAGAAAGTACATTTTTAAAATATAAAATGAATGAAAATGATTATATTTTTGGTCTTGGTGAAAATTTAGGTTCTTTAAATAAAAGAGGTAGAAAATATAGAATGTATGCAACAGATGATCCAAATCACACTCCTGAAAAAGAAGCTCTTTATGGTTCTCATCCTTTTATAATAGTAGATGGTAAAGAAAAATTTGGACTTTTAATAGATTATCCAGGAGAAATAATATTTGATATAGGATATGAAAATATAAATGAAATTAAAATAGAGATAAAATCAAAAGATTTTGAACTTTATATATTTGATGAAGAAGATAAAAATGAAATAATAAAAGAATATTTAACTTTAACAGGAAAACCTTTTGTTCCACCAAAATGGGCTTGGGGATATCAACAATGTAGATGGAGTTATCCAGATGAAAAAACTATAAAAGATATAGCCAATAAATTTAGAAGTAAGGGAATTCCTTGTGATGCAATTTATATGGATATAGATTATATGGAAAATTATAAAGTGTTTACAATTGATAGAAAAAAATTCCCAGAATTTGAAAAGATGGTAAAAGATTTAAAAGAAGAAGGTTTCAATTTAGTACCGATTATAGATCCAGGAGTAAAGATAGAAAAAGAATATTCTATTTATGAGGAAGGTGTAAAACAAAATTATTTTTGTAAAAATAAAGATGGAAACGATTTTGTCACTGCTGTTTGGCCAGGTCTTACACATTTTCCGGATTTTTTAAACAATGAAACAAGAAATTGGTGGGGTAAAAAATATGGAATTTTTACAGATCTTGGTATCTATTCTTTTTGGAATGATATGAATGAACCAGCTATATTCTATACTTTGAGAAGCTTTAATAATGTTGTTAAAGCGGCAGAAAATATGAAAAATGATGTCAATATGGGAATAAATGCATTTCTTGCAAAAGATAAAATGCTTGCAATGTCCAATTCAAGGGAAGATTATAAGTCATTTTACCATATTGATGATTCTGGAAATAAAATTAATCATGATGATGTTCACAATTTATATGGATTTAATATGACCAGAGCTACAGTCCAAGGATTTGATAAATTGATTCCTGATTATAGATACTTCTTGTTATCAAGGAGTTCTTATACAGGACATCATAGATATGCTACTATATGGACAGGAGACAATCACTCTTGGTGGGAACATATGCTTGTTCATATAAGGATGATTCAGTCTCTTAATTTATCGGGGTTCTTTTACACTGGGGCAGATGTGGGAGGATTTGGATGTAATTCAAATCCTGAACTTGTTATAAGATGGATGCAATTGGGAGCATTTACACCATTATATAGAAATCATGCTGCTCTTGGTACAAGAAATCAAGAACCATGGTCTTTTGATAGTAAAACAGAAGATATTTTAACAGATATAATTAAATTGAGATATGCTTTTTTACCTTATTCATATTCAGAATATATGAAATCTGTTGAAGACTTAACCCCATTCATAAGACCTTTATTTTTAGAATTCGATAATGATAGGGTTAAACAAATAGAAGATCAATATATGTATGGTGAATCACTTATGGTAGCACCAATTTATACCCCAAATTCAAGGGGAAGATATGTTCATTTGCCAGAAGATAAGTGGCTTGTTTGGATAGCTTCGAATTATTCAAATAGGAGTATGAAAGTTTTACAAAATGGTGATTATTATATAGAAGCAGATTTAAAAGAAATTCCTGTTTTTATAAGAGAAAATCACATGATAGTTTTAAGTGAACCTACAAAATATGTTGGTGAAAAAAATATTGAAAAAATAATTTTAACAGGACTTATAACTGATAAAGGATCTTATACATATTATGAAGATGATGGTGTTACTAATGAATATAAAAAAGGTAATTATGCCGAAATATCAGTAAATGTTTCTAAAAAAGAGGGAGAATATGAGGTTGAAGCTGAAATAGATACATCTGAAGATTATATACCTCTTTTAAAAGAGATCAAACTTGAGATTTATGATGAATTTGGAAATAGATTTAATCAAACACTATCTTTAAAATAAAAATAAATATAAAAAACCTGATTTCTATTTATGAAATCAGGTTTTTTATTAATGATTTTTAATTCCTATTATAGCTCCCATTTTTTCGTTTCCATGTGTTTTTCTAAAAGAATAAAATCTTTTATCTTCATATGTACATATATTTGAATCTATAATTTGAGATACACCAAATTTTTTAGCGATATCTGTATTTATTTTTGGTAAATCTATTAAATATTTATTATCTCTTTTTTCATAATATATATCATTTTTGAATTTTTCTTTAAATAATTTATATACATCATAATCCACTTCAAAACTATCTTTTCTTATAGAAGGTCCGAAGGCAACTATTATATCTTCTGGTTTTGAATTAAAAGAATATAACATTTTTTTTAAAGTTTTTTCGAGAATTTTTTTATGAGTACCTCTCCATCCTGAATGAATAAGAGCTACAATTCTATTTTTTTTATCTAAAATATAAATAGGTGTACAATCAGCATGTAATGTAAACAAATAGATATTTGATTTATTTGTTATAAGAGCATCTGTATTTTTTACTATTTCTTCAGAGTTTTCTATTATTTTTATATTATCCGAATGTGTTTGGTCTGATGAAGAAATCATGTTTATTTTAAATGTATTTTTAATAAAATTCAAATTTGAAGATCTATTTTTAGAAGAAAAATCAAAATCTATAGTTGAAAAAAATGTAAAAATATTTAATTTTTCAAACTCTTCGATATAAAGATATCTTTTACCTTTGATCATAGATTCTTTAAATATTTTCATCACCTCCATCTTAACTAAGTATAACATAACTTTTAAAACTTCACTTATAATATGTATTAAGGTATAATGGACTATATTATATATTAGTATTTTGGGGATATTATGGAGGTGTTTTTATGAAAAAACTTAATAATTTAAGTTTAAAAATTGTATTTGGTTTTATAGTTATAATAGTATTCTTAATTTTTTCCAGTTTTTTTAGTATAAAAAGTTTGATCAAATCGAATGAAGGTTTTGAAAGTTATGAAAAACTCAGCAATGAATATTCAGCTTTTTCTGAAATAGAAAACAATTTTCAGAATTTGAGAATTCAAGTCAAAGATTATATAAAAGATGAAAATGAAATATCTATTGAAAATTTTAACATATTTTATTCTCAAATGAAAGAATATTTAGAAGAGATAAATATAACTTTTAATTCTACTCACACTTATAATGAAATCAATGATCAACTAAATTTATACAATAATCATTTTCAGACTATACAAGATTATAAGAAAAATAAAAATTCTATAATCAGTAATCTTGATAAAAGTGGAAAGTCTATTTATGATTCTTCTTGGAGATATTTAAATTATGTAGATAAGATGGATGAACAAAAATTGACAGCTGGATTTAAGACACTTGATTTTTTATCGAATGCAAGGCTTTCTCTTTATAAATATCTTTATTATAATGATGAGAAATATGTTGATGGAATATATGAAAATTTTGTATATGCTGATGATAGTATAAATCTTATACAGAAAAATCAAGATTTAAATATCAAAAGTATTTTAAATGATTTAATAAAAGATAAAGAAAATTATGAAGGTTACCTTGGAGAATTAATAGGTATTATGTATGATGAACAATTTATCATAAATGAAATGGATAAAATAGGATTAAAAATATATGAAAATATAAAAACTGTTGAAGATACACTCATGAAAGAACAAAAAATACTTGGAACAACCTTAATAAAGGATAATAATTCAACTATCTCAAAGGTAAAATGGATAATAATAATAAATATAACATTTTCAATTTTTTCAGCAATGTTGATATTATTATTTATAAAAAGACCTCTTAAAAGTATGAATGAAAAAATTCAAGAATTTGGAAATGGTAATTTGAATACGAAGTTTAATATTTTATCTAATGATGAAATAGGAAAAATGAATAAAAGTTTAAATAATATGGGAAATAATTTAAGAAAAACAATAATTGAAATAGACAAATCTGCAAAAACAGTTGATGAATCTTCACATGATCTTGCGAGTTTAGCAGAAGAAACATCGGCAACCACAGAAGAACTTTCTACAAAATCAGAAGATATAAAAAATTTTGTAGAAGAGATAAATGATCTATTTTCTGAACTTGTTTCTGGAATTGAAGAGATATCTATTTCATCACAAAATTTATCAGAGAATTCTCAAAATTTATCTAATGCATCTAACATAACTGAAAATTCAGCTGCAGATGGTGTGAAAACAATGAATCAAATAATGATAGAAATGAATAATGTTGTAGAAAAAGCTACTGTGAGTCAAATAACGGTTAATGAACTAAAAGAAATGTCGGAAAATATTTTGAAGATAGTAGATACTATAAATTCAATAACAGAACAAACGAGTTTATTATCTTTAAATGCAGCAATAGAAGCTGCTCGTGCAGGAGAAGCAGGAAAAGGATTTGCTGTAGTTGCAGATGAAATAAGAAAATTAGCAGATGATTCTAAAAAAGCTACTTCTGATATAGATAAAATTTTGAAAAATGTTCAAGGAAAAACGGGTGAAGTTAATAATTCTGTAGAAGAGGTTGTAAATCTTATAGTTAATACAGGCGAAAAAATAACAACTGGTTCAACTAAATTTTCACATATACTTCAACAGGTAAAAGAAATGAATACTGGTATAGAAAATACGACAGCAACAATACAGGAGCAAAGTGCTTCAACAGAGGAAATAACAGGGCTTATGGAAAAATCATCTGAAAGATTGACTGATATTAAAGAACAAATAGAAGAATTAAATCAGGGAATAGAACAAGAATCTAAATCAGCATTAACTCTAAGCGAATCGGCAGATAGATTAACGGAACTTTCTAAAGGATTAATAAATATCATTAAAAAATTTAACATATAAAACAAAGAAGAGTTTTGACTCTTCTTTGTTTTTTTGATATAATTAATATAAGGGATTTTCCCTTATATTTTTTATAATATTATTAGCAAATAAATGTAACAATTGATTAAACGCTGGAGGTGTTTATATGAATTTAAAAAAAGAAAGTATTGAAAATATATTTTTTGATCCTTATGAAGAGTTATTTGAAAATTATTATGAAAACATATTTACTATTGGAGGTGAAGAGATAAATGAGAATGAATCCAAATGATTTTACAGAAAAAGCTTTAAATGCTTTGCAAGATGCACAGATAATGTTGACATCTTCTGGTGGTAATATAGTGAAGCCAGAACATTTGATGCTTTCTATAGCCGATATGAATGATGAAGGAATTAATGCTTTATTTGAAAATAATGAGATAGAAGCATTAAAAAAAGACTTGAACAATAATCTTGAACAAGATATTGGAGTATTTTATTCTGGAAATCAGAATGGAATTTTTTTATCCAATAATCTTACAAATGCTATTGAAATAGCAAAAAAAGAAATAAGAGCTTATAAGTTAAAGAAAATAACTTTATTGGGTCTTGTTCTTGGTATATATCTTGAAAAAAATTCTTTTGCTGCCAAGATACTTAAAGCTTATACTGATGAAAAAAAGATAAGAAAAATATTAACTCAATATATAGAAGAAGGTTCGGATGAGTATGAAAATGCAGAAATAGATCCTCTAAAAAAATTTACTATAGATCTTACACAAGAAGCTAAAAAAGGTAAATTAAGTCCTGTTATAGGAAGAGAAAATGAAATTCAGAGAATGGTTGAAATATTATCGAGAAAAAATAAAAATAATCCAGTTCTTGTAGGGGATGCAGGTGTTGGAAAAACAGCTATTGTTGAAGGTTTAGCTCAATTAATTGTGGATGAAGAAGCCCCTTATTATTTGAAAGATAAAAAACTTCTTGAACTCGATATGGCAGGTTTGCTCGCAGGAACTAAATTTAGAGGTGATTTTGAAGAAAGATTAAAATCAGTTATAGATAAAGCAAGAAAGATGAAAGATCAAGTAATTCTTTTTATAGATGAGTTACACACCATAATGGGAGCAGGTGCTACTGAGGGAAATACAATGGATGCTGCAAATATTTTAAAACCTTCTTTAGCAAGAGGTGAACTTAAAATTATTGGTGCTACAACCATGGAAGAATATAGAAAACATGTTGAAAAAGATAAAGCTCTTTCAAGAAGATTTCAACCTATAGATGTTGGAGAACCTACTGTAGAGGATTCTATACAAATTTTAAAAGGATTGAAATTGAGTTATGAAAAACATCATGGTGTTGAAATAACTGATGATGCTGTTGAATCAGCTGTTAAACTTTCTCAAAGGTATATAACAGATAGATTTTTACCAGATAAAGCTATAGATTTAATAGATGAAGCATCGGCTAAAGTGAAATTAAAAAATACTACAAAACCTACAGAAGTAAGAGAGATAGAGAAAAAAATGTTAAGGCTCGAAGATGAAATAAATCAATTAACATTTGAAGAAAAATATGAAGAAGCGGCAAAAAAGAAAGCCGATTATTTTGATGTACAAAAAGAGCTTGAAAATGCTATGAAAAATGTAAAAAAAGAAGAAGATTCTATTCATAATATAGTAGATAAAGAAACTATAGCTTATGTTGTTCAACAGTGGACGGGAATTCCTGTTACGAAAATGTTATCAGATGAAAGAAAAAAATTAATAAATCTTGAGATGGAGATACATAAAAGAATGGTTGGACAAGATGAAGCTGTTAATGTTATTTCGCAAACTATAAGAAAATCAAGGGCAGGGCTAAAAGATCCAAGAAGACCTACAGGAAGTTTTTTGTTTCTTGGACCAACAGGAGTAGGTAAAACAGAATTGGCAAAATCAATTGCAGAATATTTATTTGGTGATGAAAATTCTATGATAAGAATAGATATGAGTGAATATATGGAAAAATATTCTGTTTCAAGATTAATAGGAGCTGCTCCTGGTTATGTTGGTTATGAAGAAGGTGGACAATTAACGGAAAGAGTTAGGAGAAGACCTTATTCCGTGATACTTCTTGATGAGATTGAAAAAGCACATCCAGATATTTTTAATATTTTACTTCAAATAATGGATGATGGTAGACTTACTGATTCTCAAGGAAGAACTGTAAATTTTGCCAATACAATAATAATAATGACTTCTAATTTAGGATCTGAAAGGATTACAAAGACTAAAAGAACTTTAGGGTTTATAAGTGAAGACAGTGAAGAACAGTATCAAGATATGAAAGATCAAGTTATGGATAAAGTGAAAAAAGCTTTTAGACCAGAATTTGTTAATAGACTTGATGATATAGTTGTATTTAAACCATTAACATTAAATGATATGAAGAGTATAGTTGATATAATGATTTTAAAACTTGAAAAAAGGTTAAATGAGAAAAAAATTAAAATAGAAGTTACAGAACCGGCTAAAAAAGCTCTTTCTGAAAAAGGGTATGATCCATTATTTGGTGCGAGACCTTTGAGAAGAGTTATTGAGAAGTATATTGAAACTCCTCTTGCAAATCAAATAATAAATGAGGAAGTAAAAGAAGGAGATTCTGTGATGGTAGAGTTAATAGAAGATAAATTGAATTTAAGAAAAACAGGTGGAGATATAAAAACAAAAAAAGAAATATCAGAAAGATCATAATAAAATAATGTGGAGATAAATAATCTCCACATTTTATTATATTTATTCTACTACTTCAAAATCTTCTTTAGAAGCACCACATAAAGGGCATACCCAATCTTCTGGAATATCATCAAAAGATGTGCCTGGATTTACTCCATTATCTGGATCTCCTTCAGCAGGGTCATAAATGTATCCACAAATTATACATCTGTACTTTTTCATAGGTATCCACTCCTTTTAAGGAATATTTATTTTATATTATTCTACCACTATTTCTTTTGAACTTTCCCAAAGACCATGAATATTACAATAAGAAAGAGCTATTAATTTACCAGGTTTGTCTAATTTTATAACATGCTTTACATGAGGTTGTCCAACAACAGCACCAAATTCAAATCTTCCAAGATTTACTGTATTAGGATCTCCATCATAATGAATAAATAAGTCTATCCATGCAATATGATGTTCAACTGTATTTGGATGTGCTATTTCTTTTCCAACTTGAACTTCTACCATGAATTCTTCTCCAGCTTTAACTTTATCGGGACATTCTATTACTGGAACATGTTTTTCATTTTTGAAGTCATCTTTTTTTATGATATCACCTAACATTTTAATTCCCCCTTTTGATTGATTAAAACTCTTTAAACATCTCTTTAGAAGCACCACATACAGGACATTTTTCAGGTACTTCATCTTCAGTTGTATAACCACAAACATTGCATATATAGAATTTTGAATCTTCTATATCATTTCCATCTTTAGTTTTTTCTTGTGCATCTTTATACATTTTTTCATGAATCTTTTCAGCTTCAAGAGCAAAATGAGTTGTTCTAACAGCTTCTGGTTCAGTTTGGAATTCAGCAGAGTTATTATATACAGGATACATTTCTTCTATTTCAAAATGTTCTCCATCATAAGAACTTTGAAGATTTTCATCTGTAGAGCCTATATAACCTAAAGCTTTAAAATGATTTCTTGCATGAGTAAATTCTGCATATGCAATAGCTTTCCACATTCTGGCTAAATTTTTTAAACCTTTTCTTTCGGCTTCTTCTGCAAAAATTAAATATTTCATATGTGCTTTTGATTCTCCACAAAAAGCATCCTCTAAGAATTGTCTTGTCATTTCTCTTTTAACCATTTTGAAATTCCCCCTTGTCTATTATGATATAATTAAAATTCAATCGTCTTGTTAATTATAACATTTATTTTTGAAGAATTTATTTCAAAAGGTTGAAATTAACATTTAGAAGTTTATTTTTTCGAAATTTTTCTTGAATCCTTTTATAAAAGCATTGGTTTTTTCAAGATCATCGAGTATACCTTTTAGATTTCTTATGAATTCTCTTACTGAAGAAGATATTTCTTCTGCCGTTGCAGAGCCTTCTTCTGAAATTGCAAGTAAGTTTTGAACACTTGCGGTTAAACCTGTTAATTTTTCTCCTTCTGTTTTCAATTCAGTTAAAACATTTTCTATTTCAGAAGAGATTTTCTTTATATTATTTGAAGAACTCAAATTTGTAGAAGAGCTATCTTTTAGTTTTTTAGCTTCTTCAGTCATTATATTGTATTCATTTTCAACATTTTTATTAAGAGAATCTATTCCTGAAGATATTTTTCCAAGTATATTACTTATTTGAGAAGCTGCATTTTTAGAGCTTTCTGCTAATTGTCTTATTTCTTCGGCAACTACAGAGAATCCTCTTCCCGCTTCACCGGCACGAGCTGCTTCTATCGCAGCATTTAAAGCTAAAAGATCTGTTTGATCGGCTATAGATGTAACTGTTTGAACTACATTCATTATTTCATGGGCATCATTTTCTAAATTTTTACTATTTTTTACAAGATCATTGAATCTATAAGACATTTTTTCTATTCCATCTGAAGAAGATTCAACCATTTTTGAAGAATTATTTATTTGATTTACAGCATTTTCTAATTCATTTACCATAGAGTTTTCTCTTTGAATTATATTGTTTATTGAATTTACATTTGATTCAACCACATTAGATATTTCTTCAGCATCTGTACTTATTTGTACAGAACCATCCGCAACTTGTTCAACGAGATCACCCATAGAATCGGAAAGTTCTTTCATTTCAGATGCTTTGTCTCCAACTTTTGAAGTGAAGATTTCTATTTCTTCTATATCTCCAACGAGATCTATAAAAAGGCCACTCAAACTTATTCTTAAATCTTCGAGTTGTTTTGTTTGATTTTCTAATTCTTTTTCACCTTTTACCAATACAGGAGTATCAAATTTATTTTTTTTCATATTTTCTATACTTGAATTAGTTGTTCTAAGACCTTTTTTAAAGTAAACGCCTAAAAATGCAAAAGAGGTTCCACTAAGAATTGCCGTCAATAATGCTGAAATTATATTATTATTCATAATATTTCCAAAAATTATAGAAAATATAAATGTTGTTAAAAATATCAAAAAGACAGAACTAGTCACGAATCTTTTTAAAATACCAAGTCCTAAAATTGAGAATAATTTTAACTTAGTTATTTGAGCAAATTCTTTTTGAGCTTTAACTTTAACTTTTATAGAATAATTTTTATCATTTGATATATCTTCTATAATATCGTATTCGATGGCATCATTAAAATATTCAGCAGAGCCCTCTAAAAGACCTAAGAAGTAATATCTCATATCTCTAAATGAAGAATAAGTAATTATTGCTTGTTTATTATTTACTATTTCAAAGTCAATTCTCGGTGGTTTGGCTCCTTTTATCCTTTTTGTTAAAGATTTGTGTACATCATTCATAGAAGATAAAAAGGCAAGTACTCCTTCTCTCTTAAAAAAGTTTGGATAATAACTATGAAATGTATAAATATTTTTTTTACCCATGGTTTTTAATATATCTTTTTTACTATGACCAGTTTTCTTAGATATAGAATCAACCATCTTATAAACATCTTTATCCTCTACTTCTTCTATGGGAGTAAATATTTTATCTTTATTCATTCCAACTTCATTCATAACATTATTTACAGTATTATCACCATATAATTTTCGCCAGGTTTCCAACCAGGTGCTCACGACCATACCTTTCAAAAAAATACACCTCCAGTTTTTTCACATCCATATGATATATTTTACATCATTTTTATTATGAATAATATCATTTTTATTATAACTTAATTTTATTAATAATTATTATATTATATAAAAAAAATAATAATTTTTTCTAAAATTTGAATATGATGTAATAAAATGATATAATTTTATTCTGAGGGGAGGTAAAAAATATGAAAAAGTATGAAGAAGTTCCTTATTTTAAAGGTATTGATGATAGAAGAAATATTTTAAGTAAAGATGATTTAAAAGGGAATTATACTATTTTAATATTTTACCCAAAACATCTTCCAGGAGAATATTCGGAAGAAGTTCTCCAAATATCACAGCAACATATTAAATACAATAAGATTTCCGGAATTGAAGGATTTGATGTGAATTTAATCATTGTCACACCCGATACTGAAGAGTATTTGGCAGGTTTGAGAGATGAAAATGATTTAGATATAACATTTATTTCTGATAAAAATCTTGAGATTTCAAATCTTTTTAATGTCATTGAAAGAGATTCTGTACAGAGAAAAGCTTATATTTTGGATAGATGGGTAAGATTGAGAGATGTTTGTGAAGATACAAATCCAATTTTTGTTGACAAATTGTACGAAAAGATAGAAAATATTGTATTTGATGATTTTTCTATCGATAACAATATAGAGTTTAGAAGGGCTAAAAGATCTTTCTCTATAAAAAAAGTTAGCGATTTAGAGATCAAAAAAATTATAGAAGCTGCCACTAAAGCTCCATCGTGTTTTAATAATCAACCTTGGAGATATCATGTTATAAATTCTGATGAAAAATTAAAAAAATCTTTTGAATACATACCAGATGGGAATTACTGGATGAAATATTCATCGGCTTTGATAGCAGTATATTCAAAAAAAGAAGATGATTGTGCATTAAATGATTCACGAGATTATTTTTTGTTTGATACTGGAATGTCTGTTGCTAATCTATTGTTACAAGCAACAAAAATGGGGATAATAGCTCATCCGGTTGCAGGATATAAATCTGAAAAATTAAAAAAATTTTTAAATATCGATGATGAGTCTGTTTTGATAACTGTTATAGCTGTTGGATATCCTGGTGCAGGTGAATATTTAACTGAAAAACATATTGAAGTAGAAAATGGACCGAGGATAAGAAAAGAATTAGATGATATACTCAAATGGAATTAAATAGTTTTTGATATAAAAAGAAGTTTCAATATTAATAATAGTTGAAACTTCTTTTTTTTTGTGTTAATATTAAAATATTTATATTTTAAGAGATCTATAATATTAGGAGGTGCAAATATGCTTAAGGGAGATAAAGTTATATTGAGGGCTTATAACAAAGATGATGTGAAAAATGCTTTAAAAAGTATTAATGATTTTGAAGTGAAACAATATTTAGATCCATCTATTCCATTTCCATTAAAATATGAAGATGAACTTAAATGGTATGAGCGTTTAAATCCAAAAGGGGATGGAACTTACAGTATGGCCATTGAAAATTTAGAAACTGGAGAATATATGGGTGGAATAGGTGTAAATTCTGTTGATTGGAAAAATTCTGTAGCCTCAATAGGATTATTTTTAGCTAAAGAATTTTGGAATAAAGGATATGGAACTGACTCTTTAAATGTACTTTTGAATTTTATTTTCAATGAAATGAATATAAATAAAGTCAAATTAAATGTTTATGATTTTAATAAAAGAGGTATAAGATGCTATGAGAAAGTTGGATTTGTTAAAGAAGGTGTATTGAGAGAAGAAATTTATAGAAATGGAAAATATAATGATGAAATAATAATGGGAATATTAAAAAGTGAATTTAAACAAAAAAATAATCAGGAGTAAAAAATATGCTCCTGATTTAATTAAAAACATTTATTCTCAAAAGAAGATAGCCTGTAGATAAAGTCAAACCCATTATGGCTACAAGCATACCAGGTTTCATGAAATCTGTAAATTTAATTTTTTCTTTAAAATTTGATTCTAACATACCAACCACAACCATATTTGATGCTGCTCCACTAATGGTTCCATTACCACCGAATGAAGCTCCTAAAGCAAGAGCCCACCAAAGTTCTGGACCATTTGGTATTTCTGGAACTAATGCTTTAACTATAGGAATAAATATTGTGACAACTGGAACAGCTCCTATAAAAGCAGATAATATACCGGATATCCAAAGGACTAATATTATTAATAGTGTAGGATGGCTTGAAAAGTTAAAGATCAATGAAGTTATATCATCAATTACTTCAGCAAGTTCTAAAGCTTTTACTATTGTGAACAGACCAATGAAGAAAAAAATCGTATCCCATTCTATCTCTTTTGAAACTTCTTCAAAAGATTTTCCCGATATCAAAAGCATTATTGCTCCACCTGTAAGAGCTATAAGTGCTGCTTCATAATCGAGGTACTCATGAATTAAAAATCCCGCAACTACAGCAAAGAAAACTATACTTCCCTTTATCAAAAGTGGTTTGTTTGTTATAGCTTTTTTAGGCTCAATATTCAAAAGATTTTTGAATTTATCTGGAGTGGCCTTTTTAAACTCTTTATTGTATAATAAAAAATAAAGTGTTGATATAAAAAAAGCTAAAACTGCTGGAATAACCATTACCGAGAAAAACTCTACAAAACTTTTTTGAGAAGCACTTGCAACCAATATGTTAGGAGGATCACCAATCATTGTTGCCGTACCACCTATATTTGCCGCAAAAATCATTGGAAATATTATGGCTTCAGGTTTAATTTCAGCTTCCTGACATATCAAAAGTATAACTGGTGAAAAAAGAAGTAATGTTGTTACATTATCCAATATACTGGATAGTACTGCGACAGTGGCAAGGGTTGTTATGAATATAGTATTTATATTTCCCTTTGAAAATTTTACTATATATCCTGCAATAGCTTGGAAAACACCCGTGCTCTTAAGTATTCCAACGAGAATCATCATTCCCATTAAGATACCTATAGTATTAAAATCGACATACTCACTTATGTTTTCTACTTTCATTTCATCTGAAACTTTAATCAATAAAGCCAATAAACCCATACTAAAAGCAATAACTGATTTATTGACTTTTCCAAAAATTATAAAGTAGTATGTCAATAAAAGAATACCTACCACAACAATCTTGGAAATCATGTTATTCCTCCTGCATAAAAATGTTTTAAAAGCCTAAAAAGTACTAATAAATATAATTTCAGCTTCTAACTAATTACATTATACATCAAAAACCTTTTTTTACAAATAAAAGATATTTTATATATTTAAAGATTTTTTATTTAAATTTAATTTTATTATTATAAAATTGAATGAATATATTTGAGGAGGTAAAAAAAATGAAAAAAAGTATTCTGATCATTATGATGGTTATTATATCTATTTTTACATTTTCTGCTACCCTTAGAGTAAATGTAGTTCCGCCAACATTAAAAAATGTTAATGGTGATTTATTATTTGTAACTGATTTTAAAACTGCTGGAATTGGTGCAGGAGCAGAATTACCTATTATATCATTTGCATATGATAATGATTTTGTATCTACGATGGGTATAGGTGTGGGCAAATATAATAAAGACATGGATATAAGATTTGTCCTAAAAGCAGGAACATATTCAACAAAAGCTTTTGGAACATTTGGGACTGATGGAATATCACTTGGAGCATTGGTGGGAGTAGCTGGTGGATATTTTAAAGCAGGTGCTTGGATAAGTCCGTTTAAATTATTTTTAGGATTTGAATTTTAAAGATGCCCTAAGGCATCTTTTTTTATTATAAATATATTTTAATTTTAAAAGTTATTAAGGTATAATTAAATATAATGGGGGGTGAACCTTATGATGGACAATTTAATAGGAATAATAGCTAGAGAAGAACCTGAAAAATTGTTAAAATCGATAGTTGAAGAAATCTCACAACAGATGAAAAATAAATTAAAAGAAGATATTTTATTATTTATTTATGAGCCTTCAAGAAAGGTTCTTAGACTCATAGGTAATACAACTGAAAAGAAAGAAATAAATGGTTGTAAAATAATGACTAAAGAAGAAAAAATCGAAAAAGAACTTTCTAAAAAATCTTTATTGAAGTATAAAATAAATGATGAACTTAAGGCTTTGAATACAGATTATATATATATATATCCTTTGATATCAGAAGAAAAACTTTTAGGTGTTGTTGGATTATTTAAAGAAAACATAAATATTGATACTTTAGAGAAAACCTTTTCTTCTTATGAAATAATATTAAAAATGGTGATGGAAAATCTCAGCATAAAAGAAATTAGGGAAAGAGTTTTACTTATAGAAAAAATAACAGATCTAATTCAAGAGACACTTGAAATAGAACAATTATATACTAAATATATAAAGATATTGAATGATTTTTTACATGCTGAAAAAGTTATTTATTGGGAACTACATGATGAAAAGCTTGTTTTTAAATATGGATATGGTATAGATAAAAATGAAATATTAAAAAAAGAATTATGTGAAAATTCTTTAGAATATGAAGCATTTAAAAAGACAGATAAACTTATAATAGGTAGAAAATCTTTTTTGAATTATGAAAAAATATTTGATATAGACTTAAAATCAGCCATGTTTTCGACATTGATAGTTGATGGAGAAAAAAAAGGTTTATTTGGAATTTATAACAGAAATATATCGGGATTGAGATTATATAAAAATTTTGATGAACTTGATTTTGATTTCTTTAAAGAGACAGTAAAAAAGATGAGTATAGGTGTTAGTAGAATAAACTTGTACAATAAAATAAAAAGTGAAAATGATGAATTAAAAAGTTTAAAAGAATCTACGGAAAATCTTATAGAGCTTCAAAACAATCAACTTGATAAGATGAACTCTTTACATAAAATTTCTCAAGCTATAAGATCTACATATGATAAAAATATGGCAATTAAAATAATGTTAATAGGTCTTACTTCTGGAAGAGGTTTGAGGTTTAATAGAGCACTTTATCTTGAAAAAGATAATTTAAGAGGATTTCTTGTTCCAAAACTTTGGATAGGCCCAGATAATTTTGAAAATGTTCATCAAGTTTGGGAAGAAGCCGATAGAAGAGCACTTAAATATGGAGAAATATCTCAATATTTGAGAGAAGAAGCTGTTAATTTGCCGGATACAAATAAATTAACAGAAAGTGTTGGAAACAAAGTTCTTGCATATAAAGGTCATCCTGTTCTTGAAAGAGTAGTTCAAAAAAGACAAATAGTTCATGTTAAACCAAATGTTTTAAAGGTGAAGGGTGAGGAATTAGAAGATATATACGATATAATAAAATGTGAAGAATTTTTAATATTTCCGATAACTGGTAGAACAGAAACAAAAGGTGTAGTTATAGTGGATAATATAGTTACCAGAAATGAAATAAGCGATCTCGATTCTGAAATAATAAAATTATTTCTTGATAGTACAGGGCTAGCCTTTGAAATGATAGAAAATTATAATGAACTAAGACATAAAAATAAAACTCTTGAAGAACAAAAAAATATGATGGATTATTATAGAAGATTTAAAGAAAATATTCTCCAAAATCTTGTTGTTGGAATAATAGTTGTTGATAGACAAGGTGAGATTATAGAATGGAATCAAAAATCTGAATTAATGTTTTCTAAACCAAGAGAAAATGTAATAGGACAAAATATAAGTATAATGAAAGAGACTTTTGGTGAAGATATTATAAATACTATAGATGAGGTGTATGAAAAACAAACAAATTTAAAATATCCGAGCTATAAATTGAATATAGGAGAAGATAAAAAGGTTTTTGATATACAATTTTCACCATTGAGAAATCCAGATCTTGGTTTTTTAGAAGGGGTAATAATACTTTTGGATGATGTTACAGAGTTATTTTCGCTTCAAAAAGAAATGGAAAAAAGAGAAAAACTTGCAGCAATAGGAGAAATGACTTCAAGAATAGCACATGAAATAAGAAATCCTTTAACTGTTATTGGAGGATTCTTAAAAAGAATGAATAAAAAAATAGATGATCCTAATTCAGTTAAGAAATATACAGATATAATAAATTCTGAACTCGTTAGACTTGAGGATATAGTTTCAGAAATACTTGAATATTCAAGAGGAAGTAAATTGCCAAGATTTGAGAAAATAAACTTTAATGATTTAATAGATGATGTATTGATGATGTATGAAGACTTTGTAGAACAAAAAAATATAGATTTAAAAATAATGAAAAATACAGATATAATAAACATGGATATAGATAGAAATAGAATAAAACAGGTGTTGATAAATCTAATAAAAAATGCAATAGAAGTAGTTTCTGATGAAGGAAATATAAGAATAAAGACTGGTATAGAAAAACAAAAAACAGCATACTTTGAGATATACAATGATGGAGAGCCCATACCTGAAGAAGCGAAAGAAAAATTATTTATGCCTTTTTTCACTACAAAAACAAATGGTACTGGTTTGGGATTGCCAATTTGTAAAAAAATAATAGAGGAAGAACATAAAGGAAAACTATATTTGGTAAAATCGAATGAAGATGGAACAGTTTTCAAGTTTGAAATACCTATTAATTAACATTTAGGGAGGGATTTAAAATGGCAAGAATATTAATTGTAGACGATGAGGATAACTTAAGATTACTTATAAAAGAAGAACTTGAAGAAGCTGGATACGATGTAATAGATGCATCAAGTGCAAAAAAAGCTTTAGAAATATTCAAAGAAGAAGATATAGATTTATTATGTACAGACATAGAAATGCCGGATATGAATGGTTTAGAACTTGCCGGAGAGATAAGAAAAAAATATTCAGAAACAAAAATAATACTTTTGACCGCTTATTCTCATTATAAGAGCGAGATGGCATCTTGGGCAGCAGATGCTTATGTTGTAAAATCTATGGATTTAACAGAATTAAAAGATATAATAGCTAATATATTAAAGATTTAGTTTATTAAACATTTTAATAATAAAAAATTGTGCCTTTTTAGGCACAATTTTGTCAATATATTTGCAAAAAAAATATAATATAATAAAAACAATTGTATAATAAACTAAAAATATTAAATAAAATATTTTATATTCTAAATAATACAAAACTCGGAGGTGTAAAAAATGGACTACAAAGATTCGTTGAATCTACCAAAGACCAACTTTAAAATGAAAGCTAATTTAAAGGATAAAGAGCCATTAACATTAAAAGAATGGCGAAAAATGGATCTTGAAAAAAAAGTAAGAAAAGAAAAATCAGAAATGCCAAAATTTCTTTTACATGATGGACCTCCATATGCAAATGGAGAAATTCATATGGGGCATGCATTGAATAAAGTTTTAAAAGATATAGTTATTAAATATAAAACTATGAGTGGACATAATGTACCATATGTTCCGGGTTGGGATACTCATGGTCTCCCAATAGAACATAAAGTTACAACTGAACTTGGCGAAAAAGCTAAACATATGACAAAACTTGAAATAAGGAAATTATGTAAAAAATATGCTTTAAAACATGTTGAAAAACAAAAAAAGGGATTTGAAAGACTTGGTATAAGAGGAGAATGGGATAATCCATATATAACTCTTGATCCAGTTTATGAATCAGGAGTTCTTGAGACATTAAAATCTTTGGTTGAAACAGGTAATGTATACAGAAATAAAAAGCCTATATATTGGTGTACTGAATGTCAAACGGCTTTGGCTGAGGCTGAAGTAGAGTATCATGATCATTCTTCTCCATCTATATATGTGAAATTTCCATTTGAAGATAAAAATACTTATATAATAATTTGGACTACAACTCCATGGACACTTCCTGCTAATGTAGCTATAGCACTTCATAGAAGTTTTGATTATGTAAAAGTTGAAGTTGAGGGTGAAAAATGGATAATGGCCGAAGCATTGGTTGAAAAAGTTATGAAAATAGCTGGAAAAGAGAAATATGAAATAGTTGAAAGATTTAAGGGAAAAGATTTAGAAAATAAATCTGCAAAACATCCGTTTATAGATAGAGAATCAAAAATAGTATTAGCAGATTATGTAACACTTGAAGATGGTACAGGATGTGTTCACACTGCACCAGGTCATGGAGCTGATGACTATATAACAGGATTAAAAAATAAATTACCAGTTCTTTCTCCAGTTGATTATAAAGGCGAATTTACTGAAGAAGCAGGAAAATATGAAGGACTTAAAATTTGGGAAGGAAACAAAGTAATAATTGAAGATCTCAAAAACAGTGGTTATCTCGTTGCATTACAGAATATAGAACATTCATATCCACATTGTTGGAGATGTAAAAATCCTATAATATTTAGAGCTACAGAGCAATGGTTTATAAGTGTTGATCATAATGGTTTGAGAGAAAAAGTTCTTGATGAGATTGATAAAGTTCAATGGATACCGGAATGGGGAGAAAAAAGATTTAAGGGTATGGTTCAAGATAAACCAGATTGGTGTATATCAAGACAAAGAGCTTGGGGAATACCTATACCTGCCATCAAGTGTGACGAATGTGGCGAAGTAACATTAACAGTTGAACAGATGAATCATTTTATAGATATAGTTAAAAAAGAAGGAACTGATTCGTGGTTTGAGAAAGACATAAAAGAACTCATACCAGAAGGATTTAAATGTCCTAAATGTGGTGGAATACATTTTACAAAAGAAGAAGATATACTCGATGTTTGGATAGACTCTGGAGCTTCTTGGGAGTCCGTTGTAAATTCAAGAGAGGCCTTGAATAAATACCCTGTTGATTTATATCTTGAAGGATCTGATCAACATAGAGGATGGTTCCAAAGTTCTATGTTCCTCTCAGTGGGTAAAAATGGAGTTGCTCCTTATAAATCTGTTCTCACTCATGGATTTATAAAAGATGAAGAAGGAGAAAAAATGTCAAAATCCAAAGGAAATGGAATAAGTCCTAATGATATAATTGAAAAAGATGGTGCTGATTTATTAAGACTTTGGGTTGCTTCATCTGATTACAGAGGAGATATAAGAATATCTTTTGAAATACTTAAACAACAAAGTGAAGTATACAGAAAATTTAGAAATACATTGAGATTCTTATTGGGTAATATATCAGATTTTGATCCAAATAATGATTATGTTGAATTTAATGATCTTTATGAAATAGATAAATGGGCTATGATAAGGCTTAATGATTTAATAGAAAAGGTTACTGGATTTTATGAAAATTATGAATTTTATAGAGTTCATCATTTACTAAATAATTTCTGTACTACAGATATGAGTTCTATTTATCTCGATATAATAAAAGATAGAATATATACAGAAGGAAAGAAGTCAAAACTCAGAAGATCTGCACAAACAGTTATGTATGAAATAGCTATGGCATTAACTAAAATGATGGCTCCTATACTAACTTTTACAGCCGAAGAAATATATAAATATCTTCCAGAAAGTGCAAGAAAGTATGACACAATACAATTAGAAGAATGGCCAAAATTAAATATAAATAAAGATGAAAATCTAATTCAAAAATGGAATTTAATACTTTCTGTAAGGGATGATGTTACAAAAGCTCTTGAAGAGAAAAGAAGAGAAAAATTTATAGGAAATTCTCTCGAAGCTAAAGTAATAATAGAACCTAAAAATGAAGAAATAAAAGAAGCTTTATCATCTACAGATCCTTATCTATTATCTGATGTGTTCATAACTTCTCAGATAGAAATAAATAATGTAGAAAAAGGATTTGAAGGAGAAAAAGTTAAGGTTGCCGTTGTTAAAGCAGAAGGAGAAAAGTGTGAAAGATGTTGGAAAATAGATCCAAAAACAGGTGAAGATGAACAACATGAAGGAACATGTCCAAGATGTGCAGCTGTTTTAAGGGGAGAAAGAGAAAATTAAATAATTGGCGTGGCTAAAAGCCACGCTCTCATTGAACTGAGGTGATAAGATTTGAACAATATATTTGTATTTATGGACTATCAAAACCAACCAGTTGACCCGGAATTAGTTGTACAAAAATTAGAAGAACATGGAAAATTAGTTGGAGGAAAAGCTTATGGACATTGGTCGAAATATCCGGCAACGATGTTTTCATTTTCAAGGCATGGAATAGAATTAATTGAAATGCCGGAAGATGGATTTGGAAACAAAAAAGGAAATGATATAAAACTTGCCGTAGACGCAATTGAAACAATGTTTTCTCTTCCCCATATTGAAACCTTTGTTTTGGTAACCGGAGATGCTGATTTTGTACCTCTTGTAAAAAAATTGAGGACATACGGAAAAACAGTTTATGTAATAGGTAGAAGTAAAAATACTTCTCCAGATATGCAATTTGCAGCTGACACATATATCCCTTATGAAGAAATAGTAAAATCTGAAAAAGTTAATTCAACTGATTCTTTTGAAGATTTAGTCGATGAAATGATAAGAATAATGGATGAAAAAAGTCTTCAACCAGATGAAACTGTTGTAAAAAGAATAGTAACTGGAATGGGAGTTTATTATGGAAACTTTGGATATAAAACTATGGGAGATTTTGTTGAAGGTCTTTTAAAAAATATAAGAAAAAAGATGTTCAAAGAATCTTATGAATATTCAGAGTATGAAGAGAATTATATGAGGTTTTTAGAAAGACTTGTTGCAACATCGAATACACCTTTTGATGTTGAAAAGCTTGAAAAAATAGCTAAATCAAGACATCAATGGATATCTAAAAACTCAAATTTAGATAGCCTTGAAAATTTTATCCAGAACATGATAGGTTCTGGAAAATTAAAAGAAACAAAAGATAAGTTTTTATATGTTCCAGCACCGAGAAGATGGGAAATAAAATATGATAAAATTCTTCCTTATCCAGAACTTAGAGCTGAATTTGGGAAACATGTATATGAATTATTTATGAAGAGAAAAGTAAGTACGATATCAGAGGCCTTACATGTTTCAAAAGAAAATTTAAATCTTACAAATAAAGTAATAGGTTCTTTTGGTATAGCATTAAAATTTTCTGGTATGTTTATCGGAAAAGATGGAAGTGATTATGTAAGTTTAAAAACTCCCGTTAAATTAAATGGGACATATGAAGAATTTAAACTCACGCTTGATACTTTTTATGTTAAAAGAATTTTGAAAGATGAAAATATAAATGAAGGACAGTTAGATAAAGTTTCAATACATGTTTTTAATGATAAAGATCATGAAAAGACGAAAAAGGTTTTGGATTTCATGATAAAAACAAAAGATGTATTCTATGAAAAGCCATATTATAAGTATAAAGATAAAAAATAATGACGTCATTGACGTCATTATTTTTTTTAAGAATTATTATTTTATAAATTGTGTAAATGCAAAAGCTACACCAGCTGATATAACAACTGAGATCAATATATCTAGTATATCTACTCCGCCATTTCCAGATTCTGCTACAGCTTTTTTATTAGCTTCTACTTCTTTTGAAAGTTCATCAACAGAGCTTTGAACTGTATTCAAAGAAGATTTTATATTAGAAATATCTTTTCTATTGGTATCTATATCAACTATAGAATTCTCAAGTGCTTTGATTTTACTTTGTACATCACTTATACTCATTGAATCAGATTTCATATCTATTTTAGAATTCAAATTAGATAAAAGAGTATTTATTCTTTCTATTTCTTTTTGATTTGAATATGTTTCATTAGAAACATTATTTAGTTTAGATTGAATAGATGTATTTGCAGAAGAAAGGTTTTGAATATTTTCCAATAAAGCATTATTTTCATTTTCCATTCTTGCAAGTCTTGTATTTATATTAGAAATAGAATCTTGATTTATAGATGAATTTGTCATATCTTTTACTTTAGATTCCAATTCATCTATTTTTACAGTTGCATAACTCAATAATTCATAAGAACTCTGTAATTGATTCAAAGAATTTTCAACTTTATTAACCCTAACTGATAAAGCATTAACCTCTGAATTAGAAGCTGAAGAAGTATTTCCAGATGACATAGAACTTACTTTTTTGTCAAGTTGAGAAATTTTTTCAGCTAAAGGAGCTATAAGATTTTGCTGTGTGTAATCGATAGTTCTTGATACAGTTAAAGTTAATTGATATCTATTAACTGTGTCCATACCTTTAAAGGTACCATCAGGATATCCTTCTAAAATACCGATAGAAGAAATTTTTTGTACAGCATCGTATGCCCAGTGATTAACAGGAACATCCTTAAATGTTTGGGCAAAAGCTGAACCAAAAGCTAACGTTAAAACCATTGTGATGATAAGTAGTTTTTTCACAACGACACCCCCTGTAAAATAGTTTTTTTCTATTACTATTTTATCATAAAAGATGGTAAAATAGTAATGTCCTTAGGCTATAATACATTAGCAAACTTAGAAAACAATAAAAAATTTTTATATGTTAGATGTTTTGGAGGTGTTCAATTTTGTTAAAAAGGACTCATACTTGTGGAGAATTAAATTCTTCAAATTCAGGTCAAGAAGTTATTCTAAATGGTTGGGTAGATAGAATAAGAGATCTTGGCGGAATAAAATTCATAATGCTCAGAGACAGATACGGTAAAACACAGGTTTTCTTTGATCCAAATGAAAATCAAGATTTATATCAAAAGGCTTTAAAACTCGGTAATGAATATACTGTATCAATCAAAGGTATAGTAAAAGAAAGACCAGCAGATGCAATAAATACAGACATGAAGACAGGTGATATCGAGATTCATGCAACAGAATTAGAAATCCTTTCAGAATCAGAAACTCCACCTATTTATGTTAATAGAGATGAAGAGATATCAGAAAATTTGAGATTAAAGTATAGATATTTAGATTTAAGAAAAGAAAAGATGCAAAAAAATATTATTTTAAGACATAGAGTAATGCAAGCGGCTAGAAATTATCTTTCAAACAAAGATTTTCTTGAAATAGAGACTCCATTTTTAAACAAATCAACACCAGAAGGAGCAAGAGATTTTGTAGTTCCATCCAGAATAAAAAAGGGGAATTTTTATGCCCTTCCACAATCACCACAAATTTTTAAACAACTTTTGATGGTTTCAGGTATGGATAAATATTTCCAAATTGCAAGATGTTTTAGAGATGAAGATTTTAGAGCTGATAGACAGCCTGAATTCACTCAAATAGATTTTGAAGCTTCATTTGTTGATAAAGAAGATATTTTTGAAATAGGAGAAGGCCTTGTAAAAGAATGTTTTGATAAAGGTCTCAATATTGAAATAGAAACTCCATTTAAAAGAATGACATATAAAGAAGCTATGAACAAATATGGAAGTGATAAACCAGATACGAGATATGGTATGGAATTAAATGATATAACTGAATACTTTAAAAATACAAAAGCTAAATTCTTAAAAAGCGTAATAGATGAAAACGGTGTTATAAAAGGATTTTCAATACCTGAAAAAGCTAATGAATTTTCAAGAAAAAAATTTGATGAATTAACAGATCTTGCAAAACAATTTGGTGCATCAGGATTGATTTGGATATCAAAAGAAGAAAATAAAGATGTAAAATCCACAATAAAAAAATTAGCTGAAGAAGAAATTAATAATCTTTTAAATGATGGTATAATAAACGATGGAGAAGTCATGTTAATAGTTGCGGGAGAATTATCAAAAGTTAATAAAATATTGGGTCAATTAAGGGCAACTATTATAAGAGACGAATATGTTAAAAAAGATGGTTTTGATATAATGTGGATAACAGATTTTCCTATGTTCTCATGGAATGAAGAAGAACAAAGACTTGAAGCAGAACATCATCCATTTACAATGCCTAACGTTGAAGATCTTGAAATGTATAAAGATGAACCGCTTAAAATAAATTCTCAATCTTATGATCTCGTAATAAATGGCTATGAAATGGCAAGTGGAAGTGTCAGAATACATAGAAAAGATATTCAAAACAAAGTATTTGAAATAATAGGATTAAAAGAAGAAGAAATAACTGATAAATTCGGTTTTTTACTTGAAGCTTTTAGATATGGTCCACCGCCACATGCTGGAGCAGCATTGGGAATGGATAGATTAGTAGCTGTAATGGCAGGAGAAGATTCAATAAAAGAAGTAATAGCTTTTCCAAAAACGGCTACAGGTTCAGATCCAATGGCAGAAGCACCATCAAAATTATCTGAGTATCAACTCAAAGAATTAAATATAATTTTAAAAAATGATTAGTTAAAGGAGTATAACTCCTTTAACATCTTATAATTTGAACAATTATTTAGGAGGGGTAAAATGGACTTTGTTATAACTTTTAGTGAAAATGAAAAAGCTTTTGTTGCAAAGGTATCAGGAGATATAGATGCTTATCATTCGGCAACATTTAAGCAAAAGATAATAGAACATATGGATAATATCGATAAGAAGATAATAGCTGTTGACCTATCAGAAGTTTCATATATAGATAGTGCGGGACTTGGAGCTATTGTATCTTTAATAAAAGAATCAAAAAAACATGAAAAAGAAGTAGTTCTTCTTTCTTTACAAAATCAAATAAGAAGAATATTTGAAATGACAAAACTTGATAAAATAATAAGAACAGAAGATACGATTGAAGAAGTTTAGAGAGGAAGGTAATCTTGATAAGAATAGCAATAGACGGACCAGCCGGTTCCGGAAAATCGACTATGGCAAAAATAATAGCGAATAAACTTAAAATTAATTATCTCGATAGTGGAGCTTTATACAGAATCATTGGTTATTATTGTGTTAAAAATAATATAGATCTTGAAGATAAAAAAAGCATAAAAGATATTTTACCTCAAATAAAAATAGACCTGAAAGATCATAAGTATTTTCTAAACGATGAAGAAATATCCGAACAAATAAGAAATGCTGAATCAGGGAATTATGCCTCTATGGTTGCTAAAGTTCCTGAAGTAAGAGAAAAAATAAATCAAATATTAAGAACTATGTCTCAAGAGATGTCTACTGTGATAGATGGAAGAGACATAGGAACTGTTGTTATTCCTGATGCAGAGATAAAAATATTTTTAACAGCTTCAGTTGAAGAAAGAGCAAAAAGAAGATATGATGAACTTTCTGAAAAGGGTAAAAAAGTAGATTATAAAAGTATATTAGAACAAATAATATTTAGAGATAAAGCTGATAGTTCAAGAAGTATAGCCCCTTTAAAGCCAGCTGAAGAGGCTATAAAAATAAATACTACAAATATGGATATAGAAGAAGTTACAAAAAAGATTATTGAAATAATAAAGGAAAAAAATTATGGAAATTAGAATTTCAGATAATGTTGGATTTTGTTATGGAGTGAATAGAGCATTTAATAATACAATTAAATTAAATGACAAAAAAAACATATATATGTATGGACAACTAGTACATAATAATTCTGTTATCGAAAAGATAACAAATACTGGAATAAAAATATTTGAGAATATAGATAATCTTCCAGAAAATAGTTATAAAAGCACAGTAATAATAAGGGCTCATGGAATAACGAGTAAAGAAAGAGAAATACTTGAAAAAAACTTCAAACAAGTCATTGATATGACATGTCCAATAGTAACAAACCTTATAAAACTTTCTAAAGGTATACAAGAAAAAGGATATTATATAGTAGTTTATGGTAAAGAAAGCCATCCTGAAATGAGAGGGTTAAAAGGAAATCTTTCTGAAGATAAAATACTTATAACAAAAGAGCCTTTGAAACTTCAAAACAAAAGCAAGGTGTGTATAATTTCACAAACTACGGTTGACTATCCTTCATTTAAAAAATTCTATTTAAAAATGCTGGAAATAAATCAATTTTCTGATATAATTATAAAAAATACTATATGTAGAGAGACATATATGAGAGAACAGCAAGCTCTGGAAATATCTCAATGGGCTGATAAAGTTTTTGTTATTGGAGGTAAAAACAGTTCGAATACAACAAAGCTTTATAAAATCTCTAAAATGAATTGTAAAAACTCTTATCATATAGAATCAATTGAAGAAATTAAAGAGGTTGTTATAAATAAAGAAGACAAAATAGGTATATTGACAGGGGCCTCTACTCCTTTATGGCAACTTGAAAACATAAAAAAACATATAGAAGGCAATATTTCTTAATATAAAAGGGAGGTTTATCGTTATGAACGAAAATTTCGAAGACTTATTGAAGGAAGAAGAAATAAACGAACTGAAAAAAGGAAAGGTATTAGAGGGAGTTTTATTAAATAAAAGCTCAGATGGTATATGGGTTGCTCTCGATGCCACAGGGGATGTTTTTGTTAAAAGAGAAGAATTATTAAAAAATATTTCTGAATATAAAATAGGTGAAAAAATAACTGTAAAAGTTATAAAAACAAATGATGCTGAAGGATTTAACACAGCATCTGAAAAAAGAGCACAGGCAGAAAAATTAATGGATGAAATAGAAGAAGGAAGCCTTGTAAATGTTAAATTTGAATCAAGAGCTAAAAATGGCTATATTGTATTGATAGAAAATGCAATAAAGGCGTTTTTACCAGGTTCATTATCGATGTTGAGACCAGAAGATGAAATGCCAAAAGATTCTCAAAGAATGAAAGTAATACAAAAAAGAGGAAGAAAAGTAGTTGTATCTAAAAGAGATGCAGTTGAAGAATCCATAAAAGAAGTTTATGAAAATTATAAAGAAAATATGATAGTTGAAGGTATAGTTGAAAGCATAAAAGATTTTGGTGCTTTTGTTAAGTTGAATGAACATGTTACAGCTTTAATACCGAGAAGTGAAGTTAGCTGGGATAAGAACACAAGAATAAATAAACAGCTTTCAGAAGGTGAAAAAGTAAGAGGCGTAATCATAAATTTAGATAAAAATGCTAAAAAAATATCAATGTCTTTAAAACAATTAAAAGAAGATCCATGGGAAGATGTTGAAAAGAAATACCCAATAGGATCAGTTCAAAAAGGAAATATTACAAAACTATTTCCATTTGGATTCACTGTAAAACTTGAAAATGCTGTTGAAGGATTGGTTCATGAATCTGAAATATTCTGGGGTAGAAAAGGAAAAATAGCTGATATTGCTTCAGAAGGAGATAGAGTAGAAGTAAAGGTATTAGATATAGATAAAGGAAGAAATAGAATAAGTTTAAGTTATAAACAGGCATTGGGAAATCCTTGGGAAGAAGCAGAAGAAAAGTATCTTGAAGGAAATATAGTTAATGGAATAGTGGAAAAAATACTTGCAAATGGAGCAATAATAAAACTTGAAGAAGGACTTACCGGATTTTTACATGTATCTGAATTATCTTGGAATTTTGTAGATAATGTTGAAGATGTTTTAAAAGAAGGAGAAAAAATAAAAGTTAAAATATTGAATCTTGATAAAGAAAATCAAAAAATAAAATTATCTTTAAAACAGGCCAAAGAAAATCCATGGAAATTGATATCAGAAAAAGTACAAAAGGGAGACATACTCACAGGAAAAATAACAAGATTTGTAGATAAAGGTGCTGTTGTATTGATAAATGATTATGAAGTAGAAGCTTTTATGCCTGGAAGTAAGGCAACAGAAAACAGAACAGATGACATAAAAGAAGTCTTAGAGGTAGGAAGCCCTATAACTGGAAAAGTACTCGATATAGAATTTCAAAGTGATCAACAAAGAGGAAACTTAGTTTTGAGTGTATTAGATTATATAAAAGAAAAGGAAAAAGAAGAAGGCTTAAAAATAATGGAAGAAATGAATTCTGAAGAAGAATAAAAGCTTTCCTTTTTTAAGGAGTGATCGACTTGTCAAATCCATTAGTATTAGTAGTAGGAAAACCAAATGTTGGAAAATCAACATTATTTAATAGAATAATAAAAGAAAAAAAATCAATAGTATTAGATTATCCAGGAGTTACAAGAGATCATGTATATGCTGAGGCGCGCTGGGATGAGCGTGCCTTCATGCTCGTAGATACATGTGGAATATTTGAAGATCCAGAAGAAATAATTGCAAAACAACAAAAAGAAGTTGTATTAAATTCTATAAGAGAAGCAGCACTCGTAATATTTGTGGTTGATGGTAAAAATGGATTGACTTCAGAAGATCATCATATAGCAGAATTCATAAGAAAAGCAGGAGTTGATGTGGTACTTGCAGCTAATAAGGCTGAAGGTTTTGAAAAATATGAATCTTTTATAAAACCCGATCTTTATCAATTGGGATTTGGAGAACCAATACCAGTTTCTGCCGAGCATAATAGAAATATAGATGAACTTTTGGATGAAGTTGTAGAAAAACTTGAAAATAAAGGAATCAGTATAAGATATGTAAAAGAAATTGAAGAAGATGAGAATACTATAAAAGTTGCTTTTATAGGGAAACCTAATGCTGGTAAATCTTCTTTATTCAATGCAATAACCGGCATGAAAAAGGCTATAGTATCAGATATTCCTGGAACAACAAGAGATACAGTAGATCAAATAGTGACTATAGATGAAAACACCTTTAAATTTATAGATACTGCTGGAATGAGAAAAAAGTCTACAGTTAAATATGGAACGATAGAAATGTATTCAATAATAAGAACTATAAAAACAATAGAAAAATCAGATGTAGTTGTTCTACTCATAGATGCAACTGAAGGTGTTACACAACAAGATAAAAAAGTAGCTGGATTGGCAGAAAACAATGGTAAAGGAACTATAATAGTATTTAATAAATGGGATTTAATAGAACAAGAAAAAAGAGAAGAGTTCATAAATAAAGCAAAAAAAGAACTTTATTTTATAAATTATAGTCCTGTAATATTTACAGAGGCTAAAAATTCAAAGGGGATAAAAGAAGTAATAAAAAAGATAGTACAAGTAAATGAATCAAGAAATAGAGAAATAAGTACAAGTATTTTAAATCAAGCTTTAGAAAGACATATGATGATGACACCTCCTCCTATAAAGAAAGGAAAGAGAGTAAAATTATATTATGGAGTTCAAGTAGGTGTTAGACCTCCTGTATTTACTTTTTATGCAAATATGCCTAAAGAACTTTCTAAATCATATCAGCAAAGTATAAGAAATATGATAAGAAAGTATATAGACCCATTTGAAGGTTCTCCTTTATTTTTAAAGTTTGAAGAGAGAAAAAGGTAATTTGGGGGTGAATTAATGATATTATCTGCATCATTACTTATAATAATTTCATATTTTATAGGAACAATACCTTTTAGTTTTATAGTACCAAAACTAAAAGGTATTGATGTTCGTAAAAAAGGTAGTGGAAATGTTGGAGGAACGAATGTCTTAAGAAATCTTGGATTTGGATATGGATTAACAGCCATGGTTTTGGACTGTTTAAAAGGTTTAATGCCAGGTTTTGTTGGAGTTATGATTTATACAAATGAATCTTGGATACCATATTTAATGATCTTAGCAGCAGTTTTAGGACATGATTACTCTGTTTTTTTAAAATTTAAAGGTGGAAAAGGTGTAGCAACAACAGTTGGAGGATATATATCAACACATCCTCTATCTGGATTTATATTTTTTTTGATTTGGTTTCCAATAGCATTCAAAACTAAATATGTTTCTCTTGCATCTATAACATCTATGTTCGTTGTTGCTATACTTGTATTCATATTCGATTATAAAGCTGCAATAATATATCTTATTCTTGCTGGGATAAGTGCTTACAAACATAGAAGTAATATAAAAAGACTTATAAATGGAGAAGAAAACAAGACAGATATATTAAATATTATGTCAAAGGGTGTTAAAAAATGAAAAAAACTTTATGTATTATATTGATGATTATTGTGGGGCTTTTAGCTTTTTCAAATGAATTAAATAGTTCAGAAAAAAAATCCAGACAACTATTTTCAGAAAGTCTGGAATTACTTTTTAAAGAGAAAAAATTCGATGCAAGATTAAAATTAAATGAAGCTATGAATGGAGAAGTTTATTTAAATGATATTCCTAAATTTTGGTATTATGCGGCTAAACTTGATTTACAGCTTGGTTTAATAGAAAAAGCAAAAGAAGATATAAATAATATACTATTATTTACAAATCAAGATGAAGAAGTTGAAACACTTTTAAATTTTATAAGAACGATGGAAAATTTTTCATTAACAAATTATTCTACTCCATCATATTATGAAATAGTAAAAATATCTGGAAACAAGGATGCTTTTGAAAGATTTTATACAATAGATGATTTAGAAGTAATAAATTCTACGGCATATTTATTGGATTCGAAAAACAATTTAATATTCAAATCGAATAACTTTGAAGAAAAATGGATAAAACTTCCAGAAGATAAAAAATTTAATACTATAGCTTCTGATAAAAATTTGAATAGAATATATCTTGGCTCTGAAAAAGGTATATATTATTTTGAACCAAGTACAAAGTTTTCATATAAAGAAATATCAGAAGATTCTACACCTTTATTAACTCCTAATACTTCAGAAGAAAACTTCAAAATTTTAAAAGAAAATATTCAAGCATATATTTTAGGTGTAGATCGTGCAGGAAGAATAATAAGTTATAATCCATACTTAAACCAAATAAACTATACTGGCTATGATGGAAGTGACTTAAATATATTAAACTTCAAAAATGATGAAATATTTATAGATGGTAAGATATACAATAATAAAATATTCTTGCTTGAAAGAAAAAACAGACAAATATATATATATGATGAATTAAAAAATGCTATCATACAAAAGATAAAACTTCCAGATAAAGATTATCTTTCCATAGAAATATTACCATGGGGAAAAATACTTGTTTCTACCCTCGAAGATAGTATAGAAATAGAAAAAGATGGTGAGTTTTATAAACTTAATGATGAAGAGTTTATAGGAAAACTCAAAATAAAAAATGGAATATTTATAAAAAATAATCTTCAAAATTATGAAGTATCACTCAACAGATTATATAATCAAAATGATTTAAATATGTATAATTTAAATGTTTATGGATTAAATTTTAATAAAGAAGATTTAACTGTCACAGCAAAATTTAATTCGAATACACTTTCAGGTGAAATAATAGAATATCCTACAAAAGACATATCTGTTGAAGACTCTGGAGGAAGAGTTGCTTTTGACTATTATAGAATATATTCTAAAACCAATACATATGAATTTGAGAATATGGACGATTTTTTTCAAACTGGTATATCTCAAATAAAAACAGATTCAAAAATAATATTAAAAAATGAAATCAATCAAAATTTTGAAATAAAGAGTTTAATTCCAATATTAATAACGGGTAGTTCTATATATTATGTGAATTCAGAACAAGAAATACCTCAAAGTTTTATAGATATGATATATTATTCTGGAGGAATTATAATGCCTGAAAAATATCATGATTATTTGAAGGATTACTTAAATAATTCATACAAGCCTATGGATTATTTAAAATATAGTGTATATCCTCCATTAATAGAAGGAATAAAACAAACAAAGGTATCTTTAAATTTATCTGATAAAATTTTAAGCGATACATTATATTATTATACTGAAGGTGTAGGAAGTGAATGAAAATAAAGCTCGTGAGTATAATAATATGGGTAATCTTTTCATGCAAAAAAAAGATTATAATCAAGCTTTAGATTTTTATTTAAAAGCAATTTCTTTGTACGATGAAGAATCAGTATTCTACCATAATGCAGGAGTATGTTTACTCATATTAGAAGAAAAACAAAGAGCTATTACACTATTAAAACGTGCTTTTGAAAAAGGTACAAAAATAGATGAAACAGAACTTTATCTTGTAAGTGCATTATATGAAATAGAAAATTATTCAGATGTTTTATCATTTAAAGAAAAAAGAAATAATAAATACTATATAGATATAAACATGTTAAAATTGAAATCTGCCATAAAGCTTTCTAAAATTCAACAAGCAAAAAAAATAATAAATACTTTAAAAATGGCTGGTTTTAATTCTCAAGAATTAGAATTAATAGAAAATATGTTATGGAGATGAGGAGGAAATTAAAGTGAAAAAAACTAAGTTAATTTTCTTAGCTATATTATTGCTTCCAATTATAGCTTTTACATACAACTTAAGAGTTGGTGATGTTCTTGGAGTATGGGTATTTGGATATCCGGACTACTCTTCAAATAGTATTTATGTAGGTCCTGATGGAAATATAACAATTCCTCCAATTGGAAGAATCAATGTAGAAGGTAAAAACATTGAACAAGTTGAAAAAATAATAAATGAAAAAATAAAAGATTATATAAAATCTGCAAAAGTTACAGTTGGAATAGTAAACTATGCACCATTTAAAGTAAACATACTTGGTAATGTAGTAAAGAATGGTATGTTAGATATAAAAACAGATAAAATAAAACTTTCTGACTTAATAGCAATGGTAGGTGGTTTGAGAGAACCTTCAAAATCATCAAAAGCCATAATAAAATATTCCGATGGAAATGAAAAAACAGTTAATATAGATTGGATATTAAAAGGTGAAAATGGAGAAAATCCTTATATATACGAAGATACATTTGTTATCATTCCATATGAATTTACAAATAAAGTCAATTTATTTTCGGATTTTGGTACATATTCTTTAGATTATTATGAAGGATTGACATTAAAAACTCTCATATCAGAATCAAAAATTTCTTCTGATAGAATAGATGATGAAATAACTATAATTAGAGATGACGAAATAAGTAAATACTCATTCGAACAAGTAATAACAAAAGAAGATATACAATTAAAATCAGAAGATACCATCATAATAAAAAAAGCAGAAAATTATGTCTATGTAATATCAGAAACAAATTCGAGTAAAGTTCCATTTGAAAAAAATGAAGATATGACATTAAAAATATTGTTGATGAAACTTGGTATAAATCCTTCATATGTTGATGAAGTAACTATAGAAGATAAAGAAATAAAGTTGAACGAAAAACTTCAAAATAAAAGTTTTATAAACATAAAAATGAAGAAAAATTATGTTTATTTAACTGGTGCATTTAATTATAGTGGAAGAATGGGTTTTGAATTTGGAGAAGATATGACACTTATAAAATTGATATCACTTGCAAAAGGATTTAGTACAGAATTTTCTGGAAATATAACATTGATAAATCCTGATGGGAGTACAAAAAATTTATATATAAATCCAGCCAATCTTCAAGAATCAAATGAAATAAATATTTTACCTGGATCTACTTTAATAGCTCAAATGGAAGAAAAAATTATATATGTTATGGGAGATATTTCAAAAATAGAGACATATAAAAATGGAGACACATTGTATGATTTTGTTTTAAGAAATAATTTAAACAATTCATATACATTGAGATATAGAATAGAAAATGAAGAAAAAGAAATTGATTTGGAAAATATAGAATCATTAAAAGAAGTACCTTTAAAAGGAAAAGTATTCATAGAATTAACAAAAGAAAAAAATGATCAAGTGATAGTATATAAAGAAGGAAATATGGAAATTATAAACAAAAATATAGTAAGATTACAAGACGTTGTAGCTGCAGTAGGTGGATTTGCTCCTGTAGATGATGGAAATATAAAGGTTATGAAAAATGGAGAACAAATAGCAAATTATACCCAAGAAGATATAATAAATAATCCATTAATACAAATACCAAAGGGAAGTTATGTTGTAGTTCAACCAGAAGCAAAGTACTCTTATATAACAGTTATGGGTAATATAGCCCCAAGAAGTATAAGGACAGATGTACCTTTGAGTTTAGTAGAAATATTAGCTGGAACAAGTATAAAATGGGAATTCCAAAATAATATAATACTATATCCTATCAATGGAAATAAAACTATGATAGATATTTCAAATATAGAAGAATTGAGAAATAAATTTGTAGAACCAGGATCTATAGTATATGTACCAGATGTTGAAAACATATTCGTATATGTTTTTGGAGAAGTATCAAGACCTGGTATCGTTCAGTATATAAAAGGAATGACAACAGTTGAAGCTATATTAAAATCAGGTAATATAACTAAATCTGCTGAACTTGGAAGTGTGTATCTTTTCAAGGAAGGTCCTGAAAATGCTCCAGTAAAATTAGATATATCTGGAGTTATAAATGCAGCACCTTTAAAAACAGGAATGAATCCAGAATTGAAACCTGGAGATATAATATATGTACCTAAAAATGCAATTACAAATGTATTAGAAGTTGTATCTACAGTAACTACTTTTATGAACTTTGTAGATAAAGGTTTGGACATATATGGAAAGGTAAAATAAAAATTAATTATATAAAATATTGCATCGCCAAAAGACGGTGCAATATTTTTTTGATAAAAAATGATAATCATGTGATATAATAATATTATAATGAAACATGATTAAAAAATTATTATAAACAAACACCTTAAAAAAAGATAATTAATCATATTTAAATAAATGTATTTTAAATATTTAAGATATTATGATATAATTATAAATAGATTTTTCATATATTAATATAATAAAATTACAGGGTATAATTTTAAATAAAAGAAAGAGGGGTGAACCGAATGGCCAGGAGACCAAATCCTGAACTAAGAGAAAAAAGAAAATTGGAATTAATAGAGTCTATAATAAACATCATCAATCAAAATAGTATAAGTGGAACTACAACGAGAAAAATAGCTACAGAGGCGAACTTAACTATAGCATCTTTACATTATTATTTTGGCTCAAAAGATGGAGCTATGGTAGAAACGGCGAGATATATACTCGATACTTGGATAAAAGATATATTTGAAACACCAGGAGAAATAGAAGACAAAATTTTAACCTTATTTTCACCACCAGATAAGATGGCAGCTTTTTCACAAATAATAACTTATCCTTATAGATCTAAAGTAACTTTATCAGATATACAGGGTATAGATGAAGAATTTAATTTGATAATAAAAGATATACTCAGAGCAAGGGGTTTTGATGTAGACTCTTCATTTACTATTGCAGATGTCATAAAAACATTTTTAATAGGTCTTGGATTTAAAGGATATGTATATCCAGAAGTTATAAAAGAAGAAGTAAAAATAGTAATAAATTTCCTTGAATTAAATAAAGAAAGAGAATAATAAAAAACCCGGCTGAAAAGCCGGGGTATTTTTTATTTAGCTAATTCATCTGTTTCAGCAAGCAATGTTTCTAAAGATCTTATAGTTCTGCTATAAGCTTCATCAGAATCTATTTTGTCATTTAAGAAATCAGAATAAATATTAGAAAGTTCTCCTCTTATATCATTCCAAGCTGCTGGTTTTGGATCTGAATAAGCAGTTTCAAGAGAATTTAAAGCTATTGTTGGTTTTTCATCTGTAGCTGTATAAACTTTCCACTGTTCTGTTTGTGTAACATCTTTTCTAACAGGAACATAGCCTGAATTTATAGCCCAATAAGCCATATTAACAGGATCCATTAAATATTTTAAGAATCTAAAAGCAGCTTCTTTTTCTTCATCTGAAGCCCATTTAAATACAGTTAAATCTGTACCAGCTATAGGAGAATGAGGAACTCCATCAACTGAAGGTAATGCTGACCATGTCCAACCATGTTTTCCTTGAGAAGATCTATCGGCATAACTCTTACCAGCTATAGTTCCCATATAAGCAGCTATTTGACCTGAACCGAAAGGACCATCAAGATATCCACCTTGGAATAAAGCATTATCATTTTCTTTTAATTCTTTGACGATACTCAAAGCTTCTTTAAATTTAGTTTTATCTAAAGAAACAGCATATTTTCCATTTCCTTTATCTACTAATATTCTCTGATCATAAGCATATAATAGTAATTGGAAATCATCAACGAAAGTTCTTGAACCTAATCCATATTGATCTACATTTCCATCTTCATCAATATCTTCTGTTAAGTATTGTGAAACTTCAATTAAATCATCAAAAGATTTTGGTGGTTCAACTCCATATAAATCAAATAAATCTGTGTTGTAATAATAAGTATAAACAGATTTATTATAAGGCATAGAATAAATATTTTCATCCCAAGTAGACATTTCTTTGAAAACATCATATATTTCATTATCCCATGCATCTTTCATTTCTTTGTCATTTTCGATGTATTCATTTAATGGTTGAATAACATCTGAGAATAAGTACTTTGCGATCCAGTTACCATAAGCTTGAGCCATAGTAGGTAATTCACTTCTTGTACCTTGATTATAAGCAGTTATGGTAGATAATAATTTCTGGTTTAAAGCTGAGTAGTTTCCAACATAAATAGGTTTAACTTCAATATCAGGATTTTCTTTATTAAAGTTTTCGATTAGATAAGATAAAGTTTCTCCTAATCCACCACCCATAGCATGCCAAAATTCAAAAACTACTTTTTCAGAAAAAGCAAAACTAAAGATTAAAACAGTTAAAAGTACTGCTAAAAGCTTTTTCACCAAGAGCACCTCCCAATCAAAATATGTGTTTAGTTAAGGTTTAATGAGATCAAAAATGATTTTTTTTATGTATTTTAAATCATCATAATTATTTTTTATTTCAATATCATGAGGACCAAAATCTAAGTTTTTTTGACTTTGGACAATTGAAAGAGCTTTATCTAAAGTCAAAGCTCTTTTCTGGGTGAGTCTTTTAATTCTTACTTTTTCATCTGCATCAACAAAAATTATTTTATCACACAGGGTATGAAGTTTTATTTTAAATAACAATGCTGCATCTATAATAATTATATCATAGTTTTTTAAATCTTTTTTTATAAAAGTTTCAATTTTATTAAACATTGCGGGATGTACAATAGAATTAAGTATATTTAATTTATTTTTGTCTTTAAATACAATCTTTCCCAACTCTTTCCTATTAATTTCATCATTTTCGAATATAGAAGATCCAAAGGTATCTTTAAGTTTATCCTGAACAAAAGACAGGGTTAGTACATCATGACCTACCCTGTCAACATCTATTACATAAGTTTTATCAAAATTATTTTTTATAATGTTTGAAACAGTAGATTTTCCAGAACCAGCAGGTCCAGTTAAACCTAAAATCATAAAATCACCTGTTTCTTTCCTTCCAATTTACTCATAACTTCTTTTTCCATATTTTCATAACCTTTTCTTCCCATTAGAGCATAAGTAACTTTTTTACCAAGTTCTACTCCAGGTTGATCATATGTGTTTATATTGAGTAATTTTCCCATAACAGCAGTTTGAAATTCATAAGCAAAGAAAAATTGACCTATATTATAAGGATTTATGGCTGGAAAAATAACTTTCATATTAGGTCTTTTATGTTCAACTAAAGCGTATTCTGTTCCAGTAAGTTCAGTATTTAGAAGATTTGAAAGTCTTTTACCACCCAAGTAATTCAATTCTGGAATATCACAATGTATATTTGGAATAGTTATTTCTCTATCAAATCTTTCAAGTTTTAAAAAAGTAAATACTTTATCGAAAGGACCTTCATTGTATAATTGAACTTGTGAATGTTGGTCAGTTGCTCCAAGTGCTTTAACTGGAGTTTGTCCAACATGTACTTCTTTGCCATCTAAATCTACTTTTTTACCAAGTGATTCAGCCCATAATTGTCTATACCAATCAGCTAATAGAAGTAGTCTGTTTGAGTAAGACATCATAACAGAAATATTATACCCGTCATTGTATAAGATATAATGAATTAAAGCGTTCAATGCTGCTGGATTTTCCCAAACATCAGTATTTATAACTTTATCATACATATCTTTTGCACCATTGAAAAGATCTATTATATCTATTCCACCCGCAACAGCTGATAAAAGACCAACAGGTGTTAATACACTAAATCTTCCACCAACTTCTGGAGGAATTTCAAGACATCTTATGTTTTCTTCTTCTGCTATCTTTCTCAAAATTCCATTTTCTGGATCTGTTGTGAACAATAAATTTTTTGAAGGTTTAACACCATATGTTTCAAGTATGCCCCTTGCTATCAAATAATTTGACATTGCTTCTGCTGTTGTACCAGATTTTGATATGACATTAAATAAAGTTTTTTTAGGATCTATTTGATCTAAAACGGATGCTATAAAGTCTGGATCTACATTATCTAAAATAAAAACTTTAGGAGTTTTTCTATCACATGAATTCATGGAATTATAATTCAAAGGATTCAATGCTGTTTGTAAAGCTTGATTTCCAAGTGCTGATCCACCTATTCCAAGAACAACTACACTTTCAAAGGATTGAACAAGATTTTTAATATCGAGTACATTATCTATCCATTTTCTATTAAAAGGAACACTCATGAAACCAGGTTTTTCTTCTATAATTTCTTCAATGATACTTTTAATTTTATCTTTGTGATCATTAATTTGATCTTCTGTTACACCAGTTTCTACATTAGGTTGAAAGAGATTTGTAAAATCAAATTTTATACCTTTCATAAAAGACCCTCCCTAAAATTGGATTAAACTTTCAACTAAAACATTTTGAAGTTTTTCCCTCGGATTTAAAAAAGCAAGTTCTGCAAAAAATAAAGTAGCTACTACTTCTCCACCACATCTCTTGACTAATTCTATTATGGCTTCAGTAGTTCCTCCAGTTGCTAAAATATCATCTACAATAATAACTTTTTGACCTTTAGATATAGCATCTTTGTGCATTTCAAGAGTTGCTGAACCATATTCGAGCTCATAAGAAATGCTAACCTTTTCTGAAGGCAATTTTCCAGGTTTTCTAACTGGAACAAATTCTTTACCCATTTTATATGCAAGAGGTGCTCCAAATATGAAACCTCTTGATTCAGGTCCTATTATTACATCAAAATCTATATCTTTTACTGTACTTTCGAATTTATCAATAATATATTTGAAAGCCTCTGGACTTTTTAAAGCTGGAGTTATATCTTTAAAAATAATACCTTTCTTAGGGAAATCTGGAATATCTCTCACATAATCATTTATGTTCATTGAAAAATCCTCCTTTAAACTTGTAATATGAACAAAAATATTCACAAAAACAAGGTTTATTTTATCATATTAGTGTTAATAATAAATTATAATCTAAATATTTAAATTATATAGACCCAAAAAAGGAAAAACCAAACCAGTATAATTATACCTTCAAAAAGAATCTTTTTCAATTGATTTATAATATATTTGAAAAAAGTCTTCCAAAAGATTCTAAAAATATTATGAATATATTTTTATTTTCAAAATAATTATAATTTATTGCTCTACTATTTAGGAGGTTATTTTCAAATTCCTCATCAAGAATTCTTGTCATTTTATCATCATATATCATTGCATTTATTTCATAATTCAGTTCATAACTTCTAATATCCATATTTGCAGTTCCTATAGAACATATTTCACCATCTATACTTATAGTTTTAGAGTGTATGAAATACTTATCATTTAAAAAATATATCTTTGCCCCTGTTTCACTTATTTCTTGCAAATAAGTCATAGATGCAAATCTTACGAGATAATGATCTATATTGGATGGAAAAAGAATTTTAACATCTATACCGCTTAAAACAGCAACTTTTAAAGCTGAAAGAACTTCATCATTTGGAATAAAATAAGGTGTTACTATATTTATATTTTTCTTTGCCAAATTTATCATTTGAAGAATTCCTTGCATTATAGAAGGATTTTCTGAATCAGGACCACTTTTTATTAATTGCATTTTAATATTATCTTTTGTTTGTTCATGTATTTTAAAATATTTTTCATAATTACCTTTGATAAAATTTTTTTCTTTATATAATTTTTTTATTCTATTAAAATCATCAAGAAAAGATGCTTGAAGACCATATACAAAATCACCAGCAACTCTTATATGAGTATCTTTCCATATACCAAGTTTTTTACTTTTTATATATTCATCACCAATATTAAAACCACCAACATATCCAATTTCACCATCTATAACTATAATTTTTCTATGATTACGATAATTTATTAAAGTATTAAAAGGTTTTAATATTGGAGCAAGAAAATAACTATAAAATACAAAGTCAATATTATTTTTTTTCATTTCTTTTATAGCTTTTCTTTTTAAATCTACAGAACCCACTTTATCAGCTATTATTCTTACTTCTACACCCTCATTGGCTTTTTTTATAAGTGCTTTTATTATTTTAGAACCTATATCATCATTTTTGAATATATAATATTCTAAATGAATATGATCTTTTGCTTTTTCTATATCCTCAATAATTCTTTTAAAAAGGGGATTTCCTTCTGAGAATAACTCAATTTCATTGTTTCCATATAACGGAGAAAAACTATTATTTGCAAATAGTTCTGTTAAAGGTTCATACTTTTTTATTTCTATTTTAGTATTATAAATATTAAAAAGCTCTTTTGTTATTTCATCTGTAGTTGTATTTAATTTATTTTTTTTCTTTTTCCAATTCCTACCAATTAAAAGGTAAAATAAAATTCCGATGGGAGGAAATAAAACGAAAATTATAATCCAAGTTAGAGTTTTTTCTGGTCTTTTTCTTTCCATTATTATCAAAAATGTTGTAAAAACTGCATATATAACATAAATTATAGAAGGGATGTCTGTAAAAAGTGGAAAATACATATTTTCACCTCTTGAGTTTATCGAATATATTATATTATACCTTATTAATCAAAATAAAAAGTCTCCATCATTGAACTGATTTAAATCAGTTTACAATGGAGACTTTTTAATATATTTTAAATAATTATCTTAATTTAAATTTATCTATCAATTGTGCAAAACTTTCAGATAATGAGGCCAATTCTTCTGAACTTGCACTCGTTTGTTGAGCTCCTTCGGCTTGATTTGTTATAGAAATAGATGCTGCTGAAAGATCTTCTGAAATTTGATTAACTATTCTTGCTACTGAGTCCATTGCCGAGCTCATTTCTTCTGCCGATGCACTTTGCTGTTCTGAACTTGCTGACATATTTTCAATAGATGATCTCATTAATTGTACTTTTTCTAATATAGAATTAAATTCATCTGATATTTTTTTGATTTCATCATCGATTTCTTTTATAGTTACAACTGTATCTTCTGTTGAAGTATTAACATTTTTTGTGCTCGATTGAATTTCTTTTAGTATAGCTTCGATCTCTTCTGTAGCTTTTCTGGATTCTTCTGCCAACTTTCTTATTTCATCGGCAACTACTGCAAAACCTTTTCCAGCTTCACCGGCACGTGCAGCCTCAATAGCAGCATTTAAAGCAAGTAAATTGGTTTGTTCTGTTATAGAACTTATTGCATCGACAATTTCACCTATTTTATTTGATTTTTCTTCAAGTAATTTAACATCTTCTTCAGTTTTTTTAGATTTTGTGACAGCATTTTTTACAGTGCTTGAAATTCCGTTTATCGAATTAACTCCCCTTAGAGCAGAGCTATTAGTATCATTTGATTGTTCATTTAATTCTGCAGCAGCTTTTGAAATAGCCTGTGCAGATGCCGCAACTTCTTCAACGCCTGAATTTACTTCTTCAACGTTTGCTGCAGCATTTTCAGCTGAATGGGTTATTGAATTAACCTGAGCAGATAATTCTTCGGCTGTTGCACTCGTTTCTTCTGCAACTGATGCGAGATCTGCAGATGAATCATTTATATTTTTAGAAGAATCTTGCATATTATCTATTATTGTTCTCAAGCTTTCTATCATTTTTTCAAAAGATTTTGCAAGTACTCCAATTTCATCTTTTCTATTAACTAATTTCTTATCAACATCTGTGGTTAAATCATTTTCAGCTACTCTATCTGCAACAATAGAAACTTCTTTTATAGGTTTAACTATTTTAGAAGTAATCAAAAGTATTATTAAAATGACAACTGCGAGAGATACTATTGAAATTATTATAAGCGAAGTTATAAGTATATTCAATCCACTCAATACTTCTGATTTAGGAACAGAAATTATATATTTCCAACCATTTAAAAGTGTGGAATATCCAAAGAATTTTTCTTCATCTTCGGTATAACCAGATTTGGAATTTTTAAGTGTTTCAGCCAATTTTGAAGTATTACCTTCTAATTCTTTATGTACTATCAATTTATTATCATTATTTACTAGATATGCATAGCCTGTATCATATACTTTTTCACTTAAAACAAGATTTTTTATATCATCAAATAAAAAATCCATTCCTGCAACGGCTATAAATCTACCATTGATTATAATAGGTTTTGCATAAGTTATTAGCATAGTTCCATCCCAGTCATATGGGTCTGTGAAATAATTTGTTTTTGTTTTCTTTGGGACAAAGTACCATACCATATCATCTCTTGATTCTACAAAATTTTCTTTTGGTGTTGTTGGTTGTAATACATAATCATTTTTATCTGCTTTATAATATACATTATAAGCTTTATCTGTATAATCTGGATCAAAGTGAATATATGAAGAATCATTTCCTTGAGTACTTATAGCAATATTTTTCATAAAAGGTTTTATTGATTCTGTAAATTCAGCCATATAATCATCATCATCAAGTCTTTTTGTATCTATTTCTGCTTTAATATAATCTTCTATAGCATCAACTTTTAAAGTGACCTCTGAAAGTATGGAGTTGAAGTCTAAAGTAGCTGTTTCAGCCATGTGTTCAAGCCTTGAAGTTGCTTCAGCAGTTATAGCTTTTGAACCTTCATATAAGGTGAAAATCACGAGTGTTAAAGTCATCAATACTATAGTTATTATTGTAGGTATTAAGATTTGTTGACTAATTTTTTTCATATTAACCCCTCCATTTTTAGGTTTATAAAAATATATAATCTTTATATTAACTATATAATAATATTATATTATTAATAATATAACTTATGTAAAAATTATACCACAAAAAAATACAACTTTTAAAGTAAAAAAATTAAACATTTTAATTTTTAAAACTTTATTAAGAATAAAAATATAAAATTAATATATTTCTTTATATTATCGGTTGATATAATAAAGAAATTAGGAATTTAATATAAAAATAATCAAAGTTCAAAAAAAATTAATGTAACGATTTTTTGGTTGAAGAATTAAAAAAACCTATACTTGTGTATGTATCAATATTTAGTGTTGAAAAGGTAAAATTTGAAAAAAAACATTATATATAGTATAATTAATTCAAGAAAAATAAATCATACTACTTATAGTTAATTGGAAGTATTATTTTATAAAACTTATTTTATTAAATAATGCTTTTATTTTTTTGATGTTTTTTTAGGAGGGTTAATATGGATATAATAAATAATTATTTGAATCAAAGTGATTGGAAAGTAAAAGAAAATTCTAATATGCAATATTCTTTACAAGGATTAAATAATCATATTCATCAGGAAATAATAAAGAATTACTGGTTAGAAGAAGTTTATGATAATTATAATTCTAAAATTAAAGATTATCATAAAAGAGGAAATATGCATATACATGATCTTGGATCTTTATCGAGTTATTGTGTAGGCTGGGATCTTGAAGAGCTTTTAAGAAAAGGTTTCAATGGAGTTGAAAATAAAGTTGCTTCTGGCCCTGCAAATCATTTGAGAACTGCTTTAATGCAAATAGTCAATTTTTTATATACAATGCAAGGGGAAGCTGCTGGAGCTGTGGCCTTTTCAAATTTTGATACGCTTTTGGCACCTTTCATATATTATGATTCATTAAAATATGAAGAAGTTTATCAAAGTATGCAGGAATTCATATTCAATATGAATGTGCCTACAAGAGTTGGATTTCAATCACCATTTAGCAATATAACTCTTGATATATTTGTACCAAATACTTATAAAAATAAAAAAGTAATAATAGGTGGTAAAGAGAAAGATAAAACATATGAAGAGTTTCAAACTGAAATGAATATGCTCAATAAAGCATTTATAGAAGTTATGATGAAAGGCGATTATGATGGAAGACCTTTTTCATTTCCTATACCAACATATAATATAACAAAAGACTTTTCATGGGATGATGAAGTTTCAAATATGATAATGGATATGACTATGAAATATGGTACCCCGTATTTTTCAAATTATGTAAATTCAGATATGAGCCCCGAAGATGCGAGAAGTATGTGTTGTAGGTTGAAACTTTCAAATAAGGATGTTAAAGAACATATGGAGCAACTTTCTTTTGGTTTCGTGAATGATACAAAAAATGAAGAACAAGCAGATGAAGTTAAAAGAAGGGGTGGATTATTTGCATCTAACCCTCTTACAGGATCTATAGGTGTAGTAACTCTAAATATTCCAAGGTTGATGTTTTTATCAAATGGAGAAGAGAAAAAATTCTTTGAACTTTTAGATGATACTATGAATATTGCTAAAGAATCACTTGAAATAAAAAGAATTAATGTTGAGCAATGGACAAAAAGTGGACTTTACCCATATACTAAAGTTTATCTCGATGGAGTTTATAAACTCACTGGTCAGTACTGGGCAAATCATTTTTCTACGATAGGTTTTGTTGGAATGCATGAAGGTTTATTAAATTTTGGTATTGAAGATGGGATATTGAACCCAGAAGGTAAGATTTTTGCACAAAAAATTATGGACTACATGTTAAAAAAACTTGAGGAATATAATAAAGAGACGGGGAATCTGTATAATCTTGAAGCTTCACCAGCAGAAGGCACGAGCTATAGACTTGCAAGCCTTGATTTTAAAGAATTTGGTGCAGATATAATACAATCTGGTGATGAAAATACTAATTATTATACAAATTCAGTACATCCTCCTGTAAAATTTTTTGAAGATCCTTTTGATTTATTAGAACATCAGGAAGGTCTTCAAGATAAATGGACTGGTGGAACAGTTTTACATATATTTGTTGGAGAAAAAATAACAGATAGAGATGTTTTAAAAGAATTTATAAAAAAATCATTTGAAAATCATACATTACCTTATATGAGTATAACACCAACATTTTCTATATGTAAAAATCATGGATATATTTCTGGAGAACATTTTGAATGCCCTATATGTGGAGAGAAGTCTGAAGTTTATTCAAGAGTAGTTGGTTATTATAGACCTGTTCAAGCTTGGAATAAAGGTAAACAAAAAGAATACGTTGAAAGAAAGCAGTATACCATATAGTGTTTCAAATATTGGAGGAATTCATATGTATTGTGGATATAGATCTTTTAGTTTTGTAGATTATCCTAAAAAAATATGTTCAGTTCTTTATACTTCAGGATGTAACTTTAGATGTCCATGGTGTCATAATTGGAAAATAGCTTTTGAAAAAGAAAAAAATTATATAGATGAAGAGCAACTTCATAAATATTTAAATAAATCTAAAAAGAGAGTAGATGCCCTCTGTATAAGTGGAGGAGAACCTACTATATATGAACAGTTATATGAAAGTATAAGGGATATAAAAAGTAAATTTAATTTTTATATAAAATTAGACACAAATGGTAGTAATCCAAAACTTTTGAGTAAAATTATTAAATCAAAAAATATAGATTATGTTGCTATGGATATAAAATCGAGACCAAATAAATATAGCGATCTCACAGATGTAAAAAATTATTGGGAACAGGTATATCAAAGTGTTTGGATGTTGAGAAATTCTGATATTGATTATGAATTTAGAATGACTTATGTTCCAGGATTATCCGATGAAAAAGATATAGAATTTTTTGAAAATTTTCTTTTAAATTCTGAAAAAGGTTATATAACAAATGCAAAATCTACAGAAATTTATAATATTGAAAAAAATGAAACTATAAACACAGATAAGCTAATAATGAGATAAAACTGGTATTAAATACCGTTTTATCTCGTTTTTTTAAAATGTATACTTTATGATAGAATATATTCGTAAAATTAAATAAATTTTTTTAGGTGACGGAAGTCTTAATAGAGAATTTGGTGAAAAACCAAAACGGTCCGGCCGCTGTGAGCAGATACGAAAGTTCCATAAACCACTGATATTATTCGGGAAGGGGAACGATTAGGTTTGATGCTGTAAGTCAGAAGAACTACCTAAAAATTTATTCTGTGCTTTCTCCGGGATTGGAAAGTAAGAAAAATAATTGTATATTTAAAAAAATACAATAATTCTTTCTTGCCATTTTTCGGAATGGAGAGAAAGAATTTTTTTTTGGGGAGGATATAGGATGAATAAACGGATTATCAAGGAGTATACATTATCGATTATTGGAGTTTTTTTAACAGCTGTTGGATTAGTATCTTTTTTAATGCCATACAATATAGCTGCAGGAGGTGCAAATGGAATAGCAATAGTTATAAATGGATTTACAAATATTCCAGTAGGAATTTTGATGTATGGTGTTAATATAGTTTTATTTTCAATAGCTTTTATTTTTATTGGAAAAGAGTTTGGGTTTAGAAGCATTTTTTGTACATTTTTATTAAACTTTTTTGTGGATTTTTTAGATAGAATCGTTCCATTTCCAAAATATAATGGTGATGATATGTTTTTAGCAGTTTTTTTTGGAGTTATAATATCGGCCATTGGAATGGGAATAGCATTTTCTGTTAATTCTTCGACTGGTGGAACAGATATACTTGCAAGAATAATGAATAAATATACAGGATTGCCACTTGGAATATCACTTTTATTATTAGATTTAATAACAGGTATTGCTGCTGGTACTGTATATGATTTGAGAGTTGGAATGTATTCAATAGTTTCTGTAGTATTTAACGGACTTACTGTAGATTTTGTTATGAAGAGCATGAATACAAGTAATATATTGACAATAATTTCTGAAAATACAGATGAAATAATAAATTATATATTAAATAATCTTGATAGAGGAGCATCTATAATAAAGGCTCAAGGTGCTTATACCAATCAAGAAAAAAATTTTATATATGTTGCAGTTAATAAAAAACAAAGGGGTGATATAGTTAGAAAAATTCAAAAAATAGATCCAAAAGCATTTATAATAATACAAGAAACTCTTGATGTAATAGGTTATGGATTTAAAAATTTTCATAACTTTATATAAATAGTGACTTGAAAAATAGAGCAATAAAAAAGGGATATGAAATAAAAAACAAGTAAACGAAAAGCAACAAAAATAAAAACAAGTAAAAAAAGGAATAAAAAGCGATAAAAAAGAGAAAAAAGAGAAGGGAAGAAAGAAAAAAAGATAGCAAAA
>NZ_QGGI01000013.1 GCF_003148465.1 Oceanotoga teriensis | reverse complement strand
ACTGAATATTTCTAATTCTCCTGCTGCATTCCCTATTAACATTATCCCCATTAATAACATCATTACTATTACTTTTTTCATCTTTCCTACCTCCCTTGAGAAAAATCTATTTTAATAGATACTTATAAGGATCAGAAAATAATTTTTCTAAAACTAATGCAGAACTTCCTTTTAAAATATCTTTTTCAAATTCACTATTAATAATAATTTTTGTCCTAATTGGACCAAATAAATATTTTTTTATATTATTATTAACTCTATTCAATAAAGTTTCTTTTAAATAAGATAATGAACCACCGAGTATTATAGCTTGTGGATCTATTAAAGTAATTATATTTAAAATAGAAATGGAGATTAAATCTATCATAATATTCATATCTTTTTCATAATCTTTATTTTTAGAATAATTATTTAAAAAATATTCAAAATCAATCCCCTTATATTTATTTAAAATATATCTGATTCCAGAATATTCTTCTATAAAATTAAACTCGTCTTTTTTAATAAAATCGTTTATAAATGTATGTCCTATTTCACCACTCATATAAGAACTTCCACGATATAAAGAATTATTTATGATAATTCCACTACCAAGACCAACATCTGCAACTAAATACACAAAATTTTTATAATTTTTACCTATTCCATACCATTTTTCTGATAATGCTCCAACATTTGCATCATTATCTATCCAAGTATTAATTCCATATCTTTCAATTAAAATGTCTTTTATAGAAATATTTTTCCAAGCTTCATAATATGAAGGAGTTGCTATTACTTTTCCGAGAATTGGATTAACTGGAGCGGGAATACTAACACCAATACCATTTATATTTGAAATTTTAGTATTAGAATTTTTTAAAAGTTCATCAATACATTCAAAAAGAATACTTTCAGATTCAAAATTAGTGTTTTTACTTGAAAAATCTTTTTTATTTTCATACAAAAGATTAGAATCAGCATCAAATAGACCAACATAAATATATCTTCTTGATATGGAAACTCCAAGTATTTTAAATGAATCTTTTTTTATCTTTAATAAAGTTTTTCTTCTACCGCTTTTTGTTGTTTCCGTTCCAACTTCATCAATATAATTGTAATTTAAAAGTTCATTTATTATATTTGTTACAGATGTTTTTGTTAAACCAGATATTGTAGCTATTTCGGATCTTGAAATAGGAGCATTATTATGAAGTATTTCTAAAACGGTAGTTCTATTACTTCTTTTAATATCCTCTAAATTAATAGCATTTTTCATAAAATATTCTCCTTTTTTAATTAGTAAATCAATTTGATTAAATCATGATATTCAAAAAAAACAAAAAATATTTACACGTTATTAAAATTGAATGATTGTAAAAAAAAGAAAATAAGAATATTTATTAATAAAAATCCTTATTTTACTTAAAAATACATATTATATAATACTTGAACGATATATTTTTATCATATAATAAAAATAAACCTAATAAAAAGAAAAATCTGCATAAAAATGCAGATTAAAATTCTAAAAAAAATGTAGTCCCTATCATCCATTTTGAATCAAATTTAATTTTTATATTAGACAATTCACAAAAATATTTTACTATTGATAATCCTAAACCTGATCCTTTTGCATGTTTATATGCATCTGAACCTCTAAAAAATCTTTCAAAAATTCTTTTTTTATCATCTTCTCTTATTCCTATACCAAAATCTTGTATAGTAATTTTATTATCTTCTATTAACAAATTAATCTCAGAATCTTCATAAGAATATTTTATAGCATTAGAAATTATGTTTCTTATTATAGTATATATTATAAATTTGTCCATATTTAAAGTTTCATTTTTAATTTCTTTATTTATTTTAATATTTTTTTTATTCATTTTAGATGAAAGATCATTTATAACTTCGTTTATTAAAATATCTACATCTATAATTTCTTTTTTTATAGTATAACTACCAAATTGAGCCATTGATAACATTGTTAACTGAGTAATTATTTTTTCTATTTTTAACAAAGAAATATCTACTTTATTAATATTTTCTTTAAATTTTTCATCAGAATAAAAATCTTTTATAATTTGAATATTTCCTTTTGCAACAGATAATGGTGTTCTAAGTTCATGAGATAAAGAAGTAATAAAATCTTGTTTAACTTTATTTAAGAGTTCAAAATCAGTTCTATCTTCTAATGAAAGTATTTTATTTTTAGAGTCCCAAATTATTTTTACAAATCTACTTTTACCTTCAAGAAAATAAACATTAGTTTCTGTAATATAATCTTTTTTTAATATTATAGATTTAACTAATTCATCTATTTCATTGAAAGAAAATACATGTAATATATCTTCATCTTGCTTAAAACCCCAATTTTTTGCTTTTTTATTAGTTTTCAATATTTTCGTAGTATCTAAATTTAAAATTGCTATATTAAACATATTAAAAACATCAAAATTAAAATTATCCATATTTATCAGCCTTTCCTTATCAAATCAGCATCTTTATTAAATTTATAACCTACACTTCTAATTGTTTTTATCCAATTCTTACCAATTTTCGACCTAATCATACTTATATGAACATCTATTACTCTATCAGTTATATATTCATCATCAAACCATACTCTTGAAATTATATCTTCTCTGGAATATATTCTATCGGGTTTTTGAGCCAATAAATATAGTATTTCAAATTCTTTTGAAGTCAAATCTATTACTTCTTCATCATATTTTACAGAATAATTATTTGGAAAAATTTGTAAAGTACCATAATTTAAAACTTTGTCTTCATTTTTTATTCTTTTTAAAAGAGCTCTTATTCTAACAATAACTTCTTTTGGATTAAATGGTTTTGTTATATAATCATCAGCTCCAGATTCAATTCCCCAAATTTTATCTCTATCTGTATTTTTTGCAGAAATTATTATAACTCCTAATTCAGAATTAATAGTTCTTATTTTTGGAAGTTCATCAACAGATTCACCATCTGGAAGCATTATGTCCAAAAGCATTATATCAATATTTTTATTATTTTTTAAAAAAAATCTCATTTCAGATAAATTTTCACATTCATAAACATTATGTCTTTCATATACTAAATAAGTTTTTAATATATCTCGTATATCTTTGTCATCTTCAACGATTAAAATATCAGCCATTTAAAATTCCTCCTTTTAGAGGTATTTATCTATTTCTTTACCAGTTTCTATATATAATATTTCTTCACAAAGATTAGTTGCATGATCAGCTATTCTTTCTATATCTCTTGCAATTAATATATAAGGAACAATTAATTCATTATCAAACTCTTTTTCATTCATTTTTTTTACAGCATCATTTCTTATTTCATCTTCAATATTATCAATTTTATTATCCATTTTCCAAGTATTTACAGCTATATCAATATTTTTTTCACCAAAAGCTTTAAAAGAATCTTTTAACATTTGTAAAGATATACCAAACATTCTTTTTATATCTTTATTTAAAAGTCCTTTTAAATTATAATCAGAATATCTTTTTAATTTATTGGCAATATTGCAAGATAAATCTCCGATTCTTTCCAAATTATTAGAAAATTTTATCATTGTTATAGCATATCTTAAATCTTTAGCCAAAGGATTATATCTTGCAATTATTTGATAAACAGAGTCTTCTATTTTTCTATTTAATTCATCTATTGAATCATCCATTTCTAAAACTTTGTCTGCCATATATAAATCAGAATCTTCAAGAGATTTTATACTTAACTCAAAGGATTCAAGTACTAATGATAAAAGTTTTGATATATCAGCTTTTAAAATCAATAATTCATTATCTAAATGGTGCATATTAGCCATTATAAAAACCTCCTATCCAATTCTACCGTTTAAATAATCTTCAGTTAATGAAACTTTAGGTGTTTTAACTATTTCAGATGTTAAACCAGATTCTATTAATTCACCTTGATACATAAAAAACATATAATCAGAAATTCTAACAGCTTGAGCTAAATTATGAGTTACTATTATTATAGTATATTTTTCAGACAATTCTTCTATTAATCTTTCGATTTTTTGAGTGGCTATTGGATCTAAAGCGGAAGTTGGTTCATCTAAAAGTATTATTTGAGGATCAACAGCAATAGCTCTAGCTATACATAATCTTTGTTGCTGACCACCAGATAATGAATTTGCTGATTTATCAAGTTCATCTTTAACTTCTTCCCACAAAGCAGCTCTTTTTAAAGATTTTACAACGATTTTATCAATTTTTTGTTTATTTTTCATTCCATGAATTTTAAGACCAAAAGCAACGTTATCATAAATTGACATTGGAAAAGGAATAGGTTTTTGAAAAACCATTCCTACTTTTTTTCTGAATAAAGTCAAATCTATATCTTTTTCAAATATATTTTTATCTTCATAAAATATATTTCCATTAACTTTATATTCAACAATTTCATCATTCATTCTATTTATGCTTCTTAATAAAGTAGATTTGCCACATCCTGAAGGACCTATTATAGCACTTATTTTATTTTTATAAAAATCTAAATTTATATTTTTTAAAGCTTGTTTATCTCCATACCATCCATTGAAATCTCTTATTTTTATTATATCATCATTATTTTGCATTTGATTTCCTCCTAATACTAAAAGCAATAGAATAAATTACTAAAATTAAAAGCATTAAAAATGCAGAAGAACCCTGAGCCATCCACTGTGCATCCTCACCATATGCCATAGTTAAAAAATATATATGAGTAGGTAAAGTCATAGTGGGCTGAAGTAAATTATTAGGGAAATATGATGAATAAAAAACTGCACCAGTCAATAAAACAGGAGCTGTTTCTCCAATAACTCTTCCTATACCTATTAATATTGCAGTTATTATTCTTGATTTAGATGCTGGAATTAAAATTTTAAATATAACTTCTGTTTTCTTTGCACCAAGTGCATACGCAGATTCTCTTAAAGTATTCGGAACAGAGAAAAGAGCTTCTCTAACAGAAGATGAAATTATTGGTAAAGTCATTACAGATAATGTTAAACTTCCAGATAATATAGAAGTTCTAAAACCTAAAGTTATTGAAAACAAAGCCAAACCAAATAATCCATAAACAATTGATGGTACACCTGATAAAGAGGTTATTGCAATATCTAATATTCTACCAAGTTTGGTATTTTTTCCATATTCAGATAAAAATATTCCTGTTAAAACACCAATTGGTATTGAAAATATAAGAGTAAGACCTATCATTATAAAAGATCCTAATATAGCTGGCCATATACCACCTTCTGTCATACCTTGTTTAGGATATTCAGTAAAAAAAGATAGTGTAAAATACTTTATACCAGATAATATAACAGTTCCAAAAATAAGTAAAATTATAAAAACAGATATATATGAAATTATTCTAAAAATATATGAAATTATAATATCTTTTTTCATTTAGTCCACTTCCTTGTCAATCTTTTAGAAGTTAAAGTTAATAAAAAACTTATAGTTAATAAAATTAATCCTGCAACAAATAGTGATGAATAGTGTAAACTACCAAGTTCAACTTCACCCATTTCACTTGCAATGGCAGCAGTTAAAGGTCTTACAGGATCAAAAATTGATTTTGGAATTAAATTAGCTCCTCCAGCAGCCATTAAAACAACCATGGTTTCACCTATTATTCTGTTTATTGAAAGAATTATTGAATTAAAGATACCTGAAATAGCAGCTTTTGAAACAATTTTAAAACCTGCTGTAAATCTTGAAGAACCTAAAGCAAGAGCAGACTCTTTTAATTTTGGATCTATCGCGTCTAAAGCTTCTTGCATCAAAGAAGCTGTATAAGGTAATGATAATATAGAAAGACCTATAGAACCAAGAAAAATATTCTCTGCCGACCAAGCCCCGATTTTGAGCATCCAAGGAGAAATATATATTATCAAAAAAGTTCCTATTACAACTGATGGCACACCTGATAATAGATCTATAGAAGATTTTATTATATTTTTCTCTATTTTATTTGCATATCCGTACATAAAAAAAGCAATTATATAACCAATAGGCAAAACTATCACAGCAGATAATAGAGTTATTAATAGAGAATCTATAATCATTGTAAGCATTCCATATTCAGCATCTGAATATGTAGGATACCAATTATAGCTTGTAAAAATTTCAGCCCCAACTTCTGTTAGGGCTGGTATAGATTCTTTTATTATGAATGAAAATAAACCTACTAATATTAATATACCAAATGAAGCTACTACTGTGATAAGTATTTTATTTGTTTTATCTTTTATATCACGTTTAGTCATTTAAATACACTCCTTAGTTTTAGCTTCAATTAAAATCCATATGCAGCAACATAACCAGCTTTTTCTACCATTTCTTGACCATCTTTTGATAAAGCATATGTAATATATTCTTTTATTTTACCTGTTTCTGGATAACCATTAGTTACATCTACAAACATATATAAAGGTCTTGATATAGGATAAATGGAATTTAAGATATTTAATTTTGTTGGTAATTCATTTTCAACTTTTAATACTTTTACAGAATCATTTACATAACCAGCTCCAACATAAGCTATTGCATATTTATTTCTTGAAACTTGATCAATTTCAAATTGAGTAGATTCAACCATTTTAACTGTCGGATCCATTTTTGCACCATCTAAGACTTTATTTTCAAAAGTTTCAAAGGTACCTGAAGCTGTATTTCTTGAATAAATAACTATTCTGCTATTAGGTAAATTTGAGTTCAATTGTTTCCAAGTTCTTATTTCACCAGTATATATTTTTTTTAATTCTTCTATAGTTATAGAATCTATACCCAATTCTTTATTTACAATCAAAGCAATCCCATCATAACCAACTACTATAGGCATAAAAAGTTTTTTCTCTTCGTGCATTTTTTCAATTTCTTTATCTTTAAGCCATCTTGAAGAATTTGCAATATCGGTAGTTTCATTAAATAGTGCTGATATACCGGTAGAAGAACCTGCACCTTCTAAAGTAATATTTAAATCTGGATTTATTTCTTTTAAATTTTCTATCCACAATTGAGCTACTGGAAATATAGTATTTGAACCTTTAATAACCAAAGTTTCAGAAAAACCAATTACCATAAGTACTAAAGTTAATAAAATTAAAAGACCTTTTTTCATTAAAAACCCTCCTTAAAATATGATATTTACACACTCATTTTATTACTTACTTTTTTATGTAATTTTAAAAAATATTAAGAAATATTAAGATATTCAATATATTCATTTATTTGACTGTGATATAATATAAAAAAAGATATATATGAGGTGGAAATTTTGAATGACTCTAAAGATTTTTTAAAAGAAATAGAAGATATTTTAGATAGAAAGCTTAATAAAAAAGAAAAAGAAAAATTAATACTTGCGTATGAATTAGCCGAAAAATCACATGAAGGACAAATGAGAGATTCCGGAGAACCTTTTTTTGAACATCCCAAAGAAGTAGCAAGAATATTAGCAGGTTATCGAATGGATATAGATACAATAACTTCTGGATTATTACATGATGTAGTAGAAGACTGCGATGTTCCAATAGAAAAAATAGAAGAATTATTCGGAATTGATGTTTCAAGAATAGTAAATGGAGTTACTAAAATATCTAACTTAAAATTAAATGAAAGATTAAGTAAATCCGATTTAAAATCAATTGAAAAAATAGAAACTATAAGAAAAATGCTTCTTGCAATGTCAACAGATATAAGAGTAATAGTTGTAAAATTAGCCGATAGATTACATAATATGAGAACTTTACAACATGTAAAAAGAAATAAGCAAATAATAAAATCTAATGAAACTTTAAAAATATATGCTCCTATAGCTCATAGACTTGGTATATATAAAATGAAAGCTGAACTTGAAAATTTATCTTTTAAATATATTCAACCAGATATTTTTAGAGAATTAAGAATAAAACTTGATGATAAGTTAAAAAATAGGCAAAAAAGTATCGAAGAATATCAAAATATATTAATAAAAGAATTAAAAAAACATAAAATAAGAGCAGAGGTTTCAGGAAGAGCTAAACATTTATATAGTATATACAACAAAATGGTTAGAAAACAAAAATCATTAGATGAAATATATGACTATATTGCTCTAAGAATAATAACAGAAAATCAAAATCAATGCTATGCTGCATTAGGAATAGTTCATTCTATATGGTCTCCAATGCCAGGAAGAATAAAAGATTATATAGCTACTCCAAAATTTAATGGTTATAAATCATTACATACAACAGTAATCACTCATAAAGGTGAACCTCTCGAAATTCAAATAAGAGATTGGGAAATGCATGAAGAGGCAGAGTACGGATTAGCAGCACATTGGGTATATAAAGAAGGTGTATCAAAAGAAAAAGTTAAATTTCTCGATAATTTAATGGAATTACACAAGGATATAGCCCAAAGTGCTTTTGATTTAAAAGAAATAGAAACAAATTTATTATCAAAAGAAATTTTTGTATTTACCCCTCAAGGTGAAGTAATACATCTTCCAAAAGATGCTTCTCCTATTGATTTTGCTTTCGCAATTCATACGGATGTTGGAAATCACTATGCTGGAGCTAAAGTAAATGGAAGAATAGTACCAATAAACTATAAAATACATAATGGTGAAGTAATAGAAATAATAATAAATAGAAATTTTAATGGTCCAAGTATAGATTGGTTAAAATATGCTCAATCACCAAGAACAAAAAGTAAAATAAAAAAATATTATAGACAGAAAAATGAAAAAGATTTAATAGATAAAGGAAAAGATAAATTTAGAGAATTGGCAAAAAAATTGAATCTTTCTATGGACGAAATGCTTGAAAAACTTCAAGAAAATGCTTTTTATTTAAAATATAATATAAAAAATGATGAAGATTTATTTATAAAAATAGATCTTGAAGAAATAAACATAAATACTATAAAAAACCAATTTATAAATACTGAAGAAGAAAAACAAAAAAAATTAATTCCAGATAAAACAAAAAATAGAAAAAATCACATCTCAGTGATAATAGATGGACAAGAAGGTGTAGATTCTTTCTTTGCTAAATGTTGTACTCCTGTGCAAGGAGATGATATAATTGGTATAATAAGTAAAAGAGGAATAGTAATACATAGAAATAATTGTAAAAATATTAGAGGTGTAAAAGAAGAAAAAACTGTTAATGTTAAATGGGCTGATGATCCAGATAATATATATATAGCTATTTTAAAAGTTGAAATGGAAAATAAAGATTTAATGAATTCGATAAGAACTATAATAAATAATGAAAAAGGCCACTTAGAAAAATTTGAAATTATAAAACAAGGAGATATATTAGGAACAAAAATAAGACTAAAAGTTACAAATAATGAACATATAATAAGAATAATAAATAAAATAAATGAAATAAAAGGAGTATATTCCGTGAGGAGGGTTTAATTTTGAGAGCTGTAGTCCAAAGAGTAGAAGAAGCCAAAGTCAAAGTAAATGAAGAAGTTACTGGAAAAATAAAACAAGGCCTTCTTTTATTATTGGGAATTTCAAATGATGATGACATAAAAGATATAAAATGGCTTGCAGATAAAATAATGAATTTAAGGATTTTTGAAGATAAAGATGGTAAAATGAATTTATCCTTATTAGAAACAGGTGGTGAATTATTGATAGTATCACAATTCACTCTATATGGCGATTGTAGAAAAGGTCGCAGACCTTCATTTACAGAATCAGCACCACCTGAAAAAGCTAATGAAATATATTTACAATTTTTAGATTATGTAAAAAGTAATTATAATATAAATTTACAAACAGGAAAATTTCAGACAGAAATGAAAGTACATTTGATAAATGATGGACCGGTTACTTTCATATTAGAATCCAAAAAAACTTTTTAATGGGGGTGTTTTCTTATGAAGGAGATAGAAGTTACAGTGTTTGTTTACAGTGAAGACCCATTTGAAGCACACATTTCAGAAGAAGCTGTTAATTATGGTGTAAATGAAACTAATGTACACAAAATCTTTTCAGGCTATGAAAAACCTCAAAAAGGAATAGTTGTAAAATTTAAATACCAAGATGGAAGCAAAAAATTTGTTAGATCAGAATAAAAAATAAAGCGGCTTTAAAAAGCCGCTTTATTTAAAATGTTTTATATTCAATCTCATCTATTAAACTTGAAATATCATAAGGACATATACTCTTTATTTCTTTCTTTGTTGAAAAAAACGCTTTTCTAAAAAGATTATTTTGATTTCCAGTTTTAATTTCCATAGAACATTCTAAAATAGCAGCTAATAAATCAGCTGTTCTTACTATTTGACCATAATCATTTTCAAAAGGATTTATAACATAATTTTTAAATCTTTTCATTACTTGATTTATATAAGAATTTTGTATCATCCATTTTTCAACATAATCATTTTCAATTTCTGTAATTATATCTTCTAGACCATTAACTTTTCTTTTCGTTGGTGATATAACATCTCCGGTAAAAGATTCAGGCAAATCATGTAATGTAGAAGCAATTATAATATCATATATTTGATCCTCATTTAATTCAAATAAATTAGCCAAAAAATATGAAATAGTTAAAACAAAAAAAGAATGTGCAGCAACCGAACTTTCAATATTCCTTTGACTCTTATTCCATCTTATCATAGAACTAAGTCTAAATGTAGTATTTAAAAGAAAATCATTATATTTCTCTAATTTATAGGAATATGGAGTTATTATTTTTTTTATTTCTTCTTCAGTTTCTTTATAAGGTTCATCATAATATTCTGGAAAAACTCTTCTATTGAATTCTACTTCCTTTTTAGATACTAAATAAGATATGAGCTTTTCTGTTTCAACTATATCTTCATTTAATTTATATTTATAAATAATCTCTACTACTTTATCATCTTCAATCATATTTTTTATATCTTCTATAGCTGAATCTTTAACTTTTTGCCAAATATTTTTATCTATATTATTAATTCTATTCTTAGTATTCAAAGATACATCTGATAAAACCACTTTGGGTATAACATCTATTATTTTATTATGAACTATTTTTATAGTATCCTTTTTTTCCAATTCTTCATAAGTAAATAATGATAAAGCTATAGAATTAAAAAGATTATCAGCCTCAGTAAATCTCAATAATGCAGGTCTATTATTCCATCTGTTTATAGTAAATAAATTAGACATCTCTAATAAAAAATTTCCCAAACCCATAATATATATACCTCCTATGATGATTATTAATTATATTATACATCAAAAAAGTATACAATAAAAAAAAAGATAAGATTTAATCAAATCTTATCTTTTTTTGCTTTTTTATTTAAATCAGGTATTATTAAATTTAATATTATCCCAACTATTGCTGCTAAAGCTACACCTTTAAACTCAACATTTCCAAGTTTTATAGCTATACCACTTAAACCTGTTGTAAGCATTATGGAAACTATACAAATGTTTTTTGAATTTGAAAAATCAACATTATCATTAACTATTGTTCTAATCCCTGTAGATGAAATCATCCCAAATAACATTAACCCTATTCCACCAATAACAGCCTCTGGTATAGTACTCAATATAGCGCCAAACTTTGATAAAAAAGAAAATATTATTGCTAAAAATGCCGCTCCTCTAATTATTGAAGGATCATAATTTTTAGTAATTGCCAATACTCCTGTATTCTCACTGTAAGTGGTATTAGCTGGAGCTCCTACAAAACCTGCAAATGCTGTAGCAATTCCATCTCCTAATAAAGTTTTATGCAATCCAGGATCTTTAAAAAAGTTTTTACCTACAACAGCACCATTTGTAGTTATATCTCCAATATGTTCCATAAAAGTTGCAAGTACTAAAGGAACAGTAACTGAAATTGCGTCTAAACTAAATTTTGGCAAAGAGAAAGAAGGAATAGAAACCCAAGAAGATGTTGTAACTGCTGTAAAATCAACATTTCCTGTAATTACTGAAATCAAATATCCAATTAATACTCCCATTAAAACCGGAATCATACTCAAAAACCCTTTAAAAAAAGTAGAGAAGATTACAACTGTTATAAGAGTGGAAATTGAAATTACCCAATTAGAAGAAGACATATTCATGGCTGTTGGTGCTAAAGATAAACCTATAATTATAATCATTGTACCTGTAACAGTAGTAGGAAAGAGTTTTTTTAATATATCATAACCCATTAATTTTACTATCAATGAAAATAGTAAATAAACAAGTCCAGCAATCATTATTGCACCTGAAGCATATGATAAATCTCCATATTGTTCTTTAACAGCCATTATAGGGGCTATAAATGCAAAACTGGATCCTAAAAATACTGGTACTTTTAAGCCAGTTACAAAATGAAAAATTAAAGTTCCACAACCAGCTGCAAAAAGAGTTACCAATGGATCAAAACCCGTTAATAAAGGAACAAGAATTGTAGCGCCAAACATCGCAACAAAGTGTTGTAAGGAAAGAATACATCTTTTAAGAATGGTCCTTTTTGTAAGATCTTTTTCATTACCTCTAAGAATTTTGGTAAATTCTGCCATGTAAATCTCCTCCTTTTTAGCCTCTCTGGACTAATTAAAAGTTCTTAGTATAGAATACATAAAAAACATTAAATTCTATTAACTTAAAAGTTAATTTTCTTCAAATATTTTATTGAATAATTCATTATTTTCAATAAAAATGGAAAAAATATCTGGATCAAAGTAATCGTTATTTTTTTGCATTAAAATCATTTTTTCAATAGTTTTAATATGATCACTTGAAGCTTTATAAACTTTTTCACTTCTTATAGAATCATAAACATCAATTATTGAAACAATTCTTGCACTGATTGGAATCGAATCTTTTTTTAATCCAAAAGGATATCCTCCACCACTAAATTTTTCATGATGATATAAAGAAATTTCCCAAGCAACTTTAAGCCAATCTATGCCTTGTAAAATTTCTGCACCATATATCGAATGTTTTTTTATTATATTAAATTCTTCTTTATTAAGATGAAAAGGTTTTTTTAAAATACTCTCTGGAATAAAAATTTTTCCTATATCATGTAATGGAGCAAAAACAGATATTTCGAAAACATATTTTTCATTTATTCCAAGAAGTCGTGCTAATTTTTTTGACATAAGTCCAATTCTTTTATTATGTGAAGGATTATCAACTCTATCTGCTAAAAGTCTTAATTTACTTAAAAATTGTATTTGAGATAATTTAATTTCTTTTTTTACTTTATTAAAATCATCTTTATAATTATTCATAATAATATATATATTAATGAAATTAAAAACATCAAAAAACAAATCTTCAGAAATGTTTTTTTCTTTTTGAGTTTCTATAATTATATAAATATCTTCATCAAAAAAACTCCTGATTCTCCTTTTAAATGGATATTCTTTTGAAAAGTATTCAAAAATTTTATCTTCTCTATAATAAACATAAAAATTGAAATCTTCAATATTATAAATCTCTTTAGTCTTTTGAACTATAAAATTCAAAAAAGAATCTTTAGTTAAATTTAGTGAAGAAAATCCTTTGCTGTTCTTAATTTTAATGTACTTTTTAAATTCAAATAAAAAACAAATGTTAAAGAAAATCAACATTAATAAACAAATAATAATGTATAATTTTAATGAGAAAACCGATAACAAAAAAGTTATCGTTAATATAATAATATTAATATAAAAATATTTTATAAGTTTAAACATGTTTTCCCCCATTAAATATACTTTATACTGCTTTATAAATTAATTATAAAACATATTAAACATATAATCAAGTCTGAGGTGAACAAAATATGAAAAAAATATTTATTTTTGGTATAACTGGTTCCATAGGAACTCAAACTTTAGAAGTATTAAATCGTGAAAATTTTAAAAGAGAATTCAAACTCATCGGTGGAACTATAAATTCAAATTTCAAAAAAGCAAAAAAAATTATAGAAAAATACAATTTAGAATTTTTATATATAAATGACTATAAAGAAAAAGGGTCTTTACCACAAAAATATAGAAATTGTAATATAATTACAAATTATCAAAAACTTGAAGAATATTTAGAATTTGAAAAACCAGAAATTTCTTTAATTGCAACCTCTGGTTTTGCAGGTTTAAAAAATACATTAACTTCCATAAAATTTTCAAAAAGATTATGTATAGCAAATAAAGAATCTTTAGTATCTGGTGGAGATATAGTAATCAAAAAAATAAAAGAAAAAAATATAGAACTTCTACCTGTTGATTCTGAACACAGTGCTATATTTCAATTATTGGAAGGTGAAAAATCTCCTTCTAATTTAATAATAACAGCTAGTGGAGGCTCTTTAAGAAATACTCCTATAGAAGAGTTAAAAAATGTTACTATAGAAAAAGTATTAAACCATCCAGTTTGGAATATGGGAAAAAGAATAACTGTTGATTCTGCAACTATGGTTAATAAAGGATTAGAAGTAATAGAAGCATATTATTTGTTTGATAAACCAAAAATTGATGTAATTATAAATGAAAATTCTCATATTCATTCGATAATATATTTTGAAGATGGAACTATGAAACTACATTATGGAAAACCAGATATGAAAATTCCAATAGCTTATTCATTAACATACCCAAAAAGATCTTACAAAGATGAAATGATTCCTTTAAAAAATATAGAATTTAAAAAAGTAGATTATCAAAGATATCCTTCTTTAAAATTAGCATTTGAAATATTGGGAAATCAAAAATTACATATTGCATATAATTCAATAGATGAAGAATTAGTTGAATTATTTTTGAACAAAAAAATTAAATTTACCGATATTTCTAATATACTAAAAAAATGTATACTTGAAATAGATAAAATTAATATAAAAATAAATGACATAGAAGATATATATGAAACAGATAAAATATCAAGAAATATATTAAAACAATATATAAATAATTAAAATCAAAGGAGGATACTTTTATTTATGATAATGACTTTAATATGGTTTATGATAATATTAACTTTAATAGTTGTTGCACATGAACTCGGACATTATTTATTTGCAAGAATGTTTAATACCAAAGTAGAAGAATTTGCTGTTGGATTTGGTCCAAAACTCTTTAATATAAAAGGGAAAAATACCACTTTTAGATTTAATTCAATACCACTTGGTGGATATGTGAGACTTGCTGGAGAAGATATTGAAAGCCCTGAATATGATGAAAATGATAAAACTTTGTATTTAAATAAAAAACCTTGGCAAAAATTCTTGATATCTTTTGCAGGTCCTTTATTTTCATTCTTACTTGGACTTATAATTATTATTATAATAGGTATTGGATATGGATTTCCAAAAGTTGGAATAGCACAAGTTCAAGAAAATTCGCCAGCTTATATTTCAGGATTACAAGAAAATGATACTATTTTAAAAATAAATGGTGATTATATTTTTGATCCTTCAATTCTTGCAATAGAATTGAGAAATAATAAACCAATAAATTTAACTGTAGATAGAAATGGAATATTAAAGGATTTAAAAGTTTCTCCTGTATTATCAGAAAAACAGAGTTTAATATATTTATATGATTATGAAATAAAAGAATCAAATAAAATTGAAAATGATTTAAAAATAAATGATTCTGCAAATTTTTATAATATTTTAAATAAAATGGAAAAAAATGATTTAACAAAAATTTCTTATAAAAACTCTATATATTCTGGATTTATTTCAAATTATATGATAAATGATCAAAAACCAGTAATAGGTATAACCTTTAATTTATTTTCAAATAAAATAATGAAAGATGTAGATATTTTTCAAAAAAATGACTTAATAGTGGGAATAAACGAAAAAAATATAAATAATGGAACACAATTAATAAGTACAATTCAAACACTAAATATACCAGAAAACACTATATTAATTACGACATATGGAAATCAAATACAAGAAATAAATAGAAGTTCTAAAAATGATTTATTATTAAAAATATCTAGAAATAATGAAATAATAGAGTTAAATATGACTAAAGAAGAATTATTTAATTATTTATCAATTCCGGGATTTATAGATAATTCAGAAAGATTACATCCAACATTAAGTCAAATAATTCCTATGTCATTTAGTTGGGCAAAATCTCTTATAGAATCTGTTATACAGGTATTTTCTCAACTCTTTACCGGTCAAACTTCTACAGATGAATTATCTGGACCTGTTGGAATAGTTAATATAGTTGGTCAAGCTTCTAAAGCAGGTTTAGAATCCATACTGAATTTAATAGCTTTAATAACTATAAATCTAGGGGTATTTAATTTATTACCTTTGCCAGCTTTAGATGGAGGAAGAATAGTTTTTTCATTATATGAAATAATAACAAGAAAAAGAGTTAATCCAAAAATTGAAGGTATTATTCATTTCATAGGATTTATACTATTGATGGGATTTGCAATATATGTAACTTTCAATGATATCTCAAGAATAATAAAATAAAAAGGAGTTTATAATGTTTTCAAAAAAAGTAGTTAATGTTGGAAATATAAAAATTGGTGGAGAAAACCCTTTAGTAATTCAAAGTATGACAAATACTGATACTAAAGACGTACTATCTACTGTAAATCAAATAAATAATCTTTCAAATGCAGGCGCACAAATAGTAAGACTATCTGTTAGAGATTTAGAAGATATAGAACCCTTAAAAAAAATAATAAAGAATGTTAAAATACCTTTAATAGCAGATATTCACTTTAATTATAAAGTGGCTATAGAATCAATAAAAGCCGGAATTTCAAAAATAAGAATAAATCCAGGAAATATCGATAAAAAAGATAAAATAAAAGAAATAGTTAAATATGCTAAAGAATACAAAGTTCCAATAAGAGTAGGTTCAAATTCAGGTTCAATATCAAAAAAATTTCTAAACATCTCTCCAGAAAAAGCTCTAGCAGAAAGTGCTTTAGAACAAGTAAAATTGTTGGAAAAATTTGAATTTGAAGATATATTCATTTCTGCAAAATCATCAGATGCAATTCAAACATTTAAAGCTTATAAGTATATCAAAGAAAAAGTAGATTATCCTTTACATATTGGAATAACAGAAGCTGGAATATATGAAGATTCATTAATACTATCTTCAGCTGGTATAGGTGCTTTATTATTAAATGATATAGGAGATACAATAAGAATTTCTATAACAGGAGATCCAATAAAAGAAGTAATTTCAGCCAATAAATTATTGACTTTATTAGGATTAAAAAAAGGAATAAGAGTAATTTCATGTCCTACTTGTGCAAGAACAGAAATTAATATTGAAGAATTAGTAAAAAAAGTAAAAAAACTAACAAACAATATACAAACTAATAAAAATATAAATATTGCTGTCATGGGATGCATTGTAAATGGTCCTGGTGAAGCTAAACATTCTGATATAGCAATAGCTGGTTCAAGACAAACTGCAGCAATATATCAAAAAGGAAAGTTTTATAAAAATGTAAAAAAAGATGAATTAGAAAATGAATTAATAAACTTATTAAATAATTATAAATGGGAGTGATTCAAAATGAACATAAACCCTCTCGGAAACAATAAAAAATCTGAATCAAAAGGAAAAACTAAAAAAATTAAAAAAAATGGTTCATCAAAAAAAAATTCTTCAACTGAAGATATAGGTTTTTTCGATATTTTAACAGAAAAAGAATATGAAATTTCTCAAAAAGAATTAAAAAAACTTGTAGATGAAATATTAAATCAAGGGAATAGATTTGTAAAATCTCCAACTCAAATTAATTTAAATCAATATAAAAGATCTATAAAAGAATATTTAAAAAAAATAGAAAAAAAACTTTATAAAGTAAAAGAAGATATAAATATAGATAATGGAAATCCAAGACTTCATATAATAGCTGAAGTAGTAGATCAAAAAATACAAGATATAACAAAAGCATTAATAAATAAAGAAAAAAACACTTTAAACTTTGCATCTAAAGTCGAAGAAATAAATGGATTATTACTTGACTTATACAGATAAATAATTTATGAAAGGAAAAAATAATGTATGATAAAATTTTAAATGGTATAATAGATAACATATCGGATTATAAAGGTAGGTCTTTATGTTTTACATCAAACGACAAATATTTAAACACTTATTTTTGTAAAGATCTAATAAAAAACTTAAAAGATTTTAATAAATATGATCTACTAGAAATAAATCCAGAAAATTTTAATATTAAAATAGATTACATAAGGGATATTCAAGAATTTATTTCTTATAAGCCTAATTATTCTTCATATAAAATAGTTGTTATAAATGAAATTGAAAAAATGAATATCCAAGCATCCAATGCTATATTAAAAACTTTAGAAGAACCTCCAGAACATACTATAATAATAACTAATACTAATTTATGGAACAAATTACTTCCAACAATAAAAAGTAGATTAAATAAAATAAATATAAAATTAGACTCAAATTTCAAAAACAAAATATATGAAAAATATAAAAATACACACCAATATATAAAATATTTTGTAGAAAATGATTTTCAAATTACAAAATTTTTATATGAGAATTCTGAAGATATAATATTGGAGCAAATAAATATTATAAAACAAAAAAATATAGAAGAACTCTGTGAGATATTGACTTTAAACCAAGAAAATCCTTTAAACAAAATAAATAGTACATTTGCATATACACAAATAATAAAAAATATTATAAAAAATGATGTAAATGAAGTATTAAAAATTTCAAAAATAATAATAAAGAAAAAAGAAAATATAAATACTGGAATTTTTTTAAAATTCCTATCTAAAATTTCATTAGTATTAATAAAAGATTCTATAATAACAAAAACAAGTAAAAATTGGTCTACGATAGATCTATTATATATGAGTGAGTTTTTTGGTATAGAAGATTATAATTTTGATATAAAATATATTGAGGACAGTTATGAATATTATAATGGAATTATAAACTCAAAATTATCAAATTTTAAATTTGAAATTGAGATTTACACACATCTATTAAGAATACATAGATGTTATTCTTTATTCAGGAGGAGAAAATAATGCCTGATCCAAAAATAAAAGTCATAGGGGTAGAATTAGAAAAAAGAGAACCAATAATTTATTACACTTTCTTAGAAGAAGAAAATGATGATGATTATTCAATAAATACATTAGTTCTTGTTAATTCAGAATTAGGGTTAGAAGTTGGTAAAATAATTACAAAAACAAAATTTTTATCAATAGAAGAAATGGGATATGAACCAAACCCAATAATAAGAATTTTAACCGAAGAAGATGAAGAAGAATTTCAAAAAATAAAACAAGAAATAAAGGAAGTAGAAGAATATACTCAAAATAAATCAGAAGAAATGAACTTACAAATGAGAGTACTTCAAGCAAGATATACATTTGATAGATCTAAACTTATAATATTTTTTGGAGCAGATTCAAGAGTAGATTTCAGAGAATTGGTAAAAGTACTTGCAAAAAAATATAAAGTAAGAATTGAATTAAGACAAGTTGGAATAAGAGATGAAGTAAAAATAAAAGGTTCTTTAGGATTATGTGGCCAAGTTGCTTGTTGTGCAAGATTTTTAAGAGAGTTTTCATCTATAAAAATGGAACTTGCAAAAACACAACAAATGATGATAAACACAGCTAAAATATCTGGAAGATGTGGAAAATTATTATGTTGTTTAAGATATGAAAATGATTTTTATGAAGAAGTATTAAAAAATGTTCCAAATGAAAATTCTACTATTGAATATGATGGAAAACCTGCTAAGGTAATAACTGTAAATGTATTCTTAAAAGAAGTAACTTTACAAGTAATAGAAGATAATCAACCACTATTGATAAAAATACCTTTTAAATATTTTAATGAAAATTCAAATGAAGAAAATAAAACAGACGAACTTTAAAAAACCGGAGGTGTGTCTCTAATGAAACAAAGTATTAAAGAATTAAAAGATTTATCAAAAATATGTAGAGGTGACATATTAAAAATGACATCTGTATCAAAATCAGGTCATCCAGGTGGTTCTATGTCATCGATAGATCTATACTTAAGTGTATTTAACAGAGCAAATATAGACCCTAAACAACCTTTTAAAAAGGTGAGAGATAAAACTGTTATTAGTCATGGTCATACTTCACCAGGAGTTTATTCTGCTTTGGCAAGATTTGGTTTCTTTAATATAGAAGAAGTAATTTCTGGTTTTAGACATCCATCAAGTATATTTGAAGGCCATGTAACAAGAGGAATACCAGGTATAGAATGGACTACCGGAAATCTTGGTCAAGGATTATCAGTAGGAGTAGGATTTGCACTTGCAGCAAAATTAAAAAATGAAGATTCAAAAGTTTATGTTTTTTCTTCTGATGGAGAAAGTCCTAAAGGACAAATTGCAGAAGCAAGAAGAACAGCAAAAAAAGAAAATTTAAATAATCTTATAGTTATACTTGATTATAATGATATACAAATTTCAGGAAGAGCAAGAGATGTATTATATGTTGATTTAAAAGCTGAATACAAATCTGCTGGATGGAATATAATAGAAGTAAATGGTCATGATTTTGAACAAATAAATGAAGCATTAGAAATAGCTGAAAATTATAAATTAGGTCCAACAGTTATAATAGCTCATACAATAATAGGAAAAGGCGTATCATTCATGGAAAACAGACATGAATATCACGGTTCACCTTTATCAGATGAAGAATTAGAAAAAGCTTTAAAAGAACTCAATATAGAAAATGATATTCAAAAATTTAGAACTGCCAGAGAAAAATTACCTTTGAAAAAATCTGAAAAAAATTATCCAAATGAAAAATTAAATGTTGAATACGGAACACCTATAACTTACGAAAATAAAAAAACAGATAATAGAAGTGCTTTTGGAAATGCTTTAGCTGATATAGCAAAATCAAATAAAGAAAAATTTCCTGTTGCTGCAATAGATTGTGATTTATTACCTTCGGTAAAACTTGGAGAATTTAAAAAAGTCAATCCTGAAGGTTACATACAAATAGGTATACAAGAACACAATGCTGCAACAATATCTGGTTCATTATCTGCGAGTGGTGTTTTAACTTTCTTTGCTGATTTTGGAGTTTTTGGATTAGATGAACCTTTTAATCAACAAAGATTAAATGATATAAATCATTCAAATTTAAAAACAGCTATAACTCATTCTGGAACAGATGTAGGAGAAGATGGAAAAACTCATCAAGAAGTAAATTATATGGGATTAATTAGAAGTATGTATAATACAAAATTAATAGTTCCATCAGATCCAACTCAAACAGATAGAGTAGTTAGATATGCTGCTCAAAATGAAGGAAATATAGTAATTACTATGGGAAGGTCTAAAATAGATATAATAAAAACAGAAGAAGGAAAACCGTTCTTTGACAAAAATTATAAATATGAATATGGTAGTATAGATGAATTTAGAAAAGGCGAAAAATTAACTATAATTACCTATGGAACATTTGCACATATAGCTGTAGATGCTGCAGATATATTAAAAAAAGAAGGTATCAAAATAAATGTAATAGGTATAGCTTCACCTTTACACTATAATGATGAAAAATTAATACCATACCTTATGAACAACAAAATAATAACATTAGAAGATCATAATGTAGAAAATGGAATTGCAAATGAAATAAGTAAAACTATAGTAAAAAATAATATAAATATAAATGGTATGGAAAATTTTGGATTTAATGAATATGCTCCTTCTGGATCTTCTGAATTAATAAGAAAAATTTATGGCTTTGATACAGAAGCTTTTGCAAATAAAATCAAGGAGTTTTTAGGATAATGAAAAGTGAAGAATCATTTAATTTAAACAAAAATGAGAAAAATCAAGTTAAAAATGCAATAAAATATTTAAATCTACCAGAAATCATGGATAAAAAAATATTATTCAATGCTTTATGCCATACTTCATATGTATTTGAAAAAGAAAATAAAGGAAGAAAATTAAACTCTAATGAAAGATTAGAATTTCTCGGAGATTCAGTTTTGGAACTCGTAATCTCCGAGTTCCTTTATTCAAATTATTCATTAACTGAAGGAGATATGTCAAAAATAAGAGCCACAGTTGCAAGTGAATTAATATTATCAGAAGTAGCTTTAAGTATAGGATTAAATAATTTTTTATTTTTAGGAACTGGTGAAGATAAACATGGTGGAAGAAAAAAACATTCAATATTAGCAGATGCTTTTGAATCATTATTAGCTTCTATTTACTTATCTTTAGGATACGAATTTACTCAAAATTTTATAATAAAAAATCTAAATGAACATATAGAAAAAGCTGTAGCTGGTGAATTATTTTTAGATTATAAAACTAAATTACAAGAAATAACTCAAGATGTATTTAAAGTTCTACCTGATTATGAAATAATAAAAGCAAAAGGACCTTCCCATATAAGATATTATAAAATTGGTGTTAAAGTTGATGGAAAAATATATGGCATTGGAGAAGGCCATTCAAAAAAAATAGCTGAACAAATTGCTGCAAGAGAGGCTTGTAAAAAAATAAGAAAGGAATAATCAAAATGAAAAAAACAATAGATCTAATAAAATTAAATAAAACAAAATCTATAAGTTTAACTGGAGATTATTGCTATTTAAATTGCTCTCATTGCAATAAACATTATTTAAAAAATATGAAAACCATAAAAGATATAGAAGCTCTTGTCAAACAAGGTTATAAATCATTTCTTTTAAGTGGCGGAATGAATAACAAACTTGAAATTCCTATCAACATTCATAAAAATGAATTGAGAAAATTAAAAGAAAAATACGATTTAAAATACAATGCTCATTTTGGTTTTATGAATGAAGAAAATATTATTGATATAAAAGATATAATTGACACAGCTTCAATTGATATAATTGGAAATAAGAAAACTTTAGAAGAAGTTTATCATATAAAAAATTATGAAGAGTCTTTTAAAACTATTGAAAATATTATCAAATATGAAATACCTATAAAACCTCATATTACAATAGGACTTTATAAAGGACAAATCTACCATGAAATAGAAGCTTTAGAAAAATTAGAAAAATACATAGAATATTTTGATAGGATAATTTTTCTTGTTCTTATTCCTACAAAAGGAAGCAAATATGAAAATAATTTAATACCAAAAATAGATGAAGTATTAAATATCATAAAAATTGCAAAAAAAATGTACAACGATAAAAAAATAATTTTAGGTTGTATGCATCCAAAAGGTACATATCGAAAAGAGCTTCAAAAAAATTTAATTCCATATTTAGATGGTTTAGTACAACCATTAAAAGAAACAGAAATATTAATTAAAAATATGAATTACAAAATAAACTATAAATATGAATGTTGCGCTTTATAATTGGAGGTTATTTTTTAATGAATTTTGAACCATCATATATGAAATTATATGAAAATGGCAAATTAAAAGAAATAAAAGAAGTCCTATATAAAAAATTAGAAAAATGTGATTTATGTCCAAGAAAATGCAATATAAATAGATATAAAAATAATGGGTTATGTGGAGCAAATGATAAAATAAAAATTTCCGAATTTGTTTTATACCCAGGCGAAGAACCTCCATTAACGGGAAATACGGGCGCTGGAGGAATTTTCTTCTCAAATTGTAGTATGAATTGCATATATTGTCAAAATTTTAAGTTCAGCCAAGAAGGCCTTGGAAAAAATATAACAGTTGAAGACTTAAAAAATATATATCTTGATATACAAAATAATAAAAAAGCTGTAAATTTAGATTTAATAACAGCTACAGCCTATCTTCCTTTTATAATTGATGCTTTAATATTAGCTATTGAAGAAGGGTTTAGGTTACCAATTGTTTGGAATACTTCATCATATGAAAATGTTGAAATAATAGAACTATTAAGAGATATAGTAGATATTTATTTGCCCGATATAAGATATACAAGTAATATAATTGCAAAAAGATTATCGAATGTTAAAAATTACCAAGATAGTATGCAATCTACATTAAGAGAAATTTATAAACAAATTGGAAATGATTATATAGAAGAAAAAGGAATTCTAAAAAGAGGGATAATAGTAAGAATATTAGTATTGCCAAATTATATAAACCAAGCAAAAGAAGCTCTTAAATTTTTAAAATATGAAATATCTGAAAATATTAGAATAAGTTTAATGGATCAATATGTACCTGTATATAAAGCAAAAAATTCAGAAAAACTTGGTAGATTTTTGAAAAAAAATGAATATGAAGAAGTTGTTCAAACAATGATAGATTTAGACCTTAAAAATGGATGGACACAACATCATAAACTTTTAGAGGATTGAGGTGAACAAAAATGACTCAGGATGAACTAATAAGATCCATATTAGATCAATTATTAGAAGGGGTTATAGCTGTTGATGAAAGAGAAAATATATTTTTTATAAATGATTCAGCATGTCAAATATTAAACCTTAAAAAAGAAGATATTTTAAATAAAAATGTAGTAGAAACTGTTCCAAATACAAGACTACATATTCTTCTTAGAACAGGTGAATCAGAATTAGACAGGCTTCAAAATCTTGGAAATAAAGTTATAATAACTTCAAGATTTCCAATAAAAAATAAAAATAATGAAACAATTGCAACAGCTGCAGTATTTAGAGACATAACAACTGTTCAAAAATTGGCAGAAGAAGTAACAAATCTTAGAGAAATGGAAGCAATGTTAACATCAATAATAGACTCTACTTCAGATGCAATATCAGTAGCTGATCAAGAAGGTAGAGTTGTAATGGTAAACAGGGCTTATACAAAAATAACCGGATTAACACCAAGAGAAGTAATAGGAAAACCAGCTTCAGTTGATTTAGCAGAAGGTGAAAGCCTTCATATTAAATGTGCTAGAGAAAAAAAGCCTATATTCAATGTAAAGAAAAAAATATCTTCAAGTAAGAAAGATGTAATTGCTTCGGTAACACCATATTTTGTAAAAAATGATTTCAAAGGAAGTGTTGCTGTAATACATGATGTATCAGAAATAGAAAGACTTTTAAATGAATTAGAAGCTACCAAAAGAATGCTAAAAAAACAAAGAGCAAAATATAATTTTGATGACATAGTTGCAGATTCAATAGAAATGACAAAAGTAATAAAACAAGCTCAAAAAGCTTCTGCAACAAAAGTAAACATATTAATAACTGGAGAATATGGGGTAGGAAAAGAAGTTTTAGCTCAAGCGATACATAATTCAAGTGATAGAAAAGATAATACATATTTAAGAATTAATCTTTCTTTAGTACCGAAAGATAAACAAGAAGATATTCTTTTTGGTCAAAAGAGTTATTTTCATAAGACTCATAATGGAACATTATTTATAGAAAATATACACTCTGCAAATGATGAAGTACAGGAAAAACTTTTAAAATATCTAAAAGAAGGCGAATTCGAAAGTGATTATTATAATTACAAACCAGATGTTAGATTAATTCTTTCAACCACAGAAGATTTAAAAACTCTTGTAAGTATAGGAAAGTTTTCAAGAGAAATATTCTATAAAATATCTGTTGTGACTATACATATACCAGCTTTAAGAGAAAGAAAAGAAGATATTCCTTCACTCTCAAGACAAATATTACATTCTTTAAATCAAAAATATGGTAGAGTAATTTATGATTTTACTGAAGATGCCTTAACAAAATTAAAAAATTATTCTTGGATTGGAAATATAAGAGAATTAGAAAATGTTATAGATAGAGCTATTCTAAATATGGAAAATCAAGATAGTATAATAACTTCATCACATATTCCAGAAATATTAGAAAGTTCTGAAAAATCTACAGGAACTTTAAAAGAAATGGTTGAAGATTATGAGAAAAAAATAATATTAGAAATGCTTGAAGTTTGTCATGGAAACAAAACAGAAGCTTCAAAAAGATTAGGATTAACAGTTAGAAATTTATATTATAAATTAGATAGATATGAAATAAAATAAAGTAGAGATAAAATAAATGAAATTTAATTTTAATTTACAACGCATATTAGATTTAAAAGAAAAATTTGAAAATATTGAAAAAGAAAACCTGTCCAAAAAGATAAATGAAAGAATGCAGGTAGAAAATTCTATATCAAATTTAGATAAAAAAATAAATGATTATGGACTTTATTTTGATAATGAACTAAAAAATTCATTATCCTCTACAAAAGTCCAAGAATTGATCAAATATAGACATTTTTTAAAACAAAAAAGAATAGAATTAATAAAACAATATCAAAAAAAATTAAGAGAAGAAGAAAAAGCCAGAAAAAAATTTTTAGAAGCAAAAAAAGAAAAAGATATAATAGAAAAATTAAAATTTAGAAAATATGAAGAATATTTATCACAAGAAAAAATAATAGAAGCAAAAGAAATGGATGAAATAGCTCAAAAAATGTATATAAATAGAGAAAAGGACTGATAAATATTATCAGTCCTTTTCAAATTTAAAAATAAAGCTCATACTCTTGAGGAGTTGGTGCATTATATACATAAGAAGCTTCTTTTGACTTATTATTAATCCATAATTCTATTAAATCTTTCGGAAAAACTCTAAGTAAATATTCATTATCATTTTTAAGGCCTAATAATACTTTATCTAAAGAAAGAGGAAATTGTTTATCTTCTAAATGATCAATAGAACTATATCCTTTTTCAATAGGATTCGATTTATTCAAAATTCCATCTATACCTGCCAAGACCATTGCAGATAAAGAATAATAAAGATTGGCAGTAGCATCTCCAGTTCTAAATTCAATTCTCACATTATCTTCTTTTAAATAACCTGGTATTCTTATAGCAGCAGATCTACTTCCTTTTGCAAAAGTAGCACTTATTGGTGCTTCAAATCCAGGTACAAGTCTTTTAAAAGAATTGGTGCTTGGATTGGTAAAAGCTAATAAAGATCCAGTTAAACTATGATCTAATATTCCACTTAAATAATTTAATGCTAATTCACTAAGTCCATGCTCTTTATCACCAACAAAAAGTGTTTTATTATCTTTTTCTAAAAACTGATGAACATGCATTCCATTTCCAGGCATATTATATATTGGTTTAGGCATAAAAGTAACAAACAAATTATTTTCCTCTGCAATATTTTTTATAATCCATCTAGAAAGAGTTACATAATCAGCAACTTTATCTATGCCAATAAAATTTAATTCAATTTCAAGCTGTGCAGTTCCAACTTCATGATGATGATACTTAACAGGAATTCCAATACTTTCCATAACATTAACTACTTGATTTCTAAAAGTAAAATATTTTTCTGTTGGATAAATATTATGATAACCCCTATTATTACGCATTCTTGGTTGATTATCATAATATTCACCAATACCTTCACTACTCATAACTTGATAATAAGAATGTGAAAAATTACTTGAATAAGAAACATCATCAAAAACATGAAACTCAAGTTCCACAAGCATTTTAACATTTTCAGCAATATTGTTTTCTAATAAATACTTATGAGTAAGTTTAATAATATTACGAGGATATTGAGCAAAAACATTAGAATTATCAAAAGGATCTACAACATCACAAAACATATGTAAAATAGAAAACTCATCTTTGTATTCCAAAAAAGACATATTTTTATCTGGTATTGCAACCATATCAGATTTTGTTACTTTAGCAAATCCTAAATTAGAAGCATCAAAACCTATTCCTTCTTCGAATAATTTTTCATTTATAAAACCTTTAGCTATACTAACATGTCTTATATTACCTTCAATATCTATCATCATTAAATCTAAAAAATCTAATTCCTCTATATCAAAATTTTCAAAATCAATTTTTTTTAACTCCAAAATAATCTCCCCCTTTATTTAATTACTATGAAAATTTTATCATCATTGAAAAAGTTTTCAAATCTTATATATGAATAATTAGATTTGAATATAGGTGAAATTTTATAAATATTGAAAAATATTTCAATATTTATAAAAAATGAAAAAAAGATTAATTATTAAAATAACTATTTTTACTTCAATTAAAAGAAAAATTTATTTGATAAAATTATAAATAGATTAAATTAAAAAGGGGACTTATAAAAATGACAAAAATAATCAAAATGAACTCTTTTGATTTCGAAGAAAATGAATTAAAAGAAGCTTCAAAAATACTAAAAAATAATGGAACTGTAGTATTTCCAACAGAAACTGTTTATGGACTTGGAGCAAACGGGTTAAATGAAATAGCAATAAAAAAAATATATAATGCAAAAGGAAGACCTTCAGATAATCCTTTAATACTTCATATAAATAAATTAGAAAAAATGTCAGAAATTTGTTATATAGATTATTCATTATTAAAAAAAATAAAAATTTTAACACCTGGTCCTATAACTTTTGTATTAAATAAAAAAGATATAGTTCCTAATGCTGCAACTGGTGGTAGAAAGACTGTTGCAATAAGAATACCCGTACATCCAATAGCTAATAAACTATTAAAAATGACTGATTTACCAATTGCTGCTCCAAGTGCTAATTTATCTGGAAAACCAAGTCCAACAAGACCTGAACATGTTATTGAAGATATGAATAATAGAGTTGACATGATTATAACTGCTGAAGAATTAAAATACGGAATAGAATCAACTGTATTAGATTTATCAAATGATGTACCAACAATATTAAGACCAGGGCCAATTCCACCTGAAAAACTTGAAGAAATATTTGGAAGTATAAAAATACCTGATTTTGTTTTTGGCAAAGTAAAAGCTGATATAGCTTTGGCACCTGGCATGAAATACAAACATTATTCTCCAGATATTCCCGTAATATTAATAGAAGAAAAAAATAATATCGAAGATGAAAAAAAAATAATATTAGATGAATATAAAAAAAGATCCAATTCAATAGTTCTAGGTTATGAAGAATTAGAAGAATTTTATAAAAAAAATAACCTTAATTATGAAATAATCTCAAAAAGATTCGAATACTATAAAATATCTGTAAAATTATTTTATTTACTGAGAAAATATGATAAAATTTCTGAGAATATAATAATATCTGGCATAAAAGATAAAGGTATTGGTATTGGTATAATGAATAGGATAAGAAAAGCATCCACAATAATAAGATAAAAATAGGAGGTTTTTATGGAATTATTATTCGATATAGGAAATTCTCATACCGTATTAGGAGTTAAAAATAATAATAATTTTACAACATGGCGTATAGGAACAAAAAGCTTTGAAACGGAAGATGAATTATTCTCTATAATAAAAATATTATTTGATAATAAAAATATTAAAATAGATACTATTAAAGATATCGGTATTTCAAATGTTGTACCTTCTAAAGCTTATATTTTAGAAAAATTTTCCAAAAAATATTTTTCTTTAGATTCTATATTTGTATCTCCATTTCAAAATGTATATAACATAAAATATATGGCTGATTATCCAGCACAAATAGGTGCAGATCGAATATCTAATGTAATTGCAAGTAAATTAGAATATGGTCAAAATTGTATAACTTTAGATTTTGGTACTGCAATAACTTTAGATGTATTAAAAAATGGTAATTTTGTTGGAGGATCTATAACCCCTGGTTTTAAAACTTCTATGATGGCTTTATTTTCCAATACAGCTCAAGTACCACAAATAGAATTAAATATTCCTGATTATAATTATGGAACAAATACTGATGATAATGTACAAATAGGAATAATAAAAACTATTTTGTATGGTCTTGAAACATTAATAGAAAAAATAAAAGAACAAGATAGTATAAATTACAAAATAATAACTACAGGAGGAATGGCAAAAAACTTAAAAACAAATTCATACATATTTAAAAATTTTGATGAAAATCTTACTTTAAAAGGGATATCATATTATATGAAATATTTAAGAGGTGAATAATTTGAAATTTTTGATAATCAATCCCTGGATATATGACTCTGCAGCATATGATTTTTGGTTAAAACCTTTAGGATTACTCTATATTTCTTCTATATTAAAAAAAGAAGGTCATGAAGTTCATTTCATTGATTTAATGTATAGACATGATGAAGAACTAGAAAAATACAAAAATATAAAAGACAGATATTATGGAACAGGAAAATTTATATCTAAAGAAGTAAAAAAACCTGAAATTATACAATTTATACCAAGAAAATTTAAAAAATATGGATTACCCGAGGAACTATTCGAACAAAAGTTAAAAGAAATTGGAAAAGTAGATGCAATATTGGTTGGAGTCACAATGACATATTGGTATTATGGAGCAAAAAAGACGATAGATTTCATAAGAAAAATACATAATGACACAAAGATATATCTTGGCGGTATATATACAAATATATATACAGAACATGCAAAAAAAACATTTAAAGACTTAAACGTAAAAGTTTTAAATGGAACAGGATTAATACCAATAAAAAATATGTTAAAAGAATTAAATTATGATTTAAAGGAATATAATTGGTTTGAAGAATTAGACCCAGACTATTCTGTATATAATGGAAAAATGCCATATGCAGTTATTACAGCTTCAATAGGATGTCCTTATAACTGTTCATACTGCGTAACTCATAATATGTGGAAATACAATTATAGATCTAAAAAAAATTTAATTGAAAATATATATAATATAAAAGAAAAATGGCCAAATTTAAAAAATATAGTTTTTTTTGATGATGCATTTTTATTAAGAAGAGATTTAAAAGAATTGTTAAAAGACCTTGCCAACATAAAAGTTAATTATCATTTGCCAAATGGAATACATGCCCATAGAGTTAATCAAGAAATATCAGATTTACTAAAAAATGCAAATTTCAAAACTATAAAATTGGGATATGAAACTTCAGATCCCAATTTGCAAAAAAATACTGGAGCAAAAGTAACTAATGCAGATTTAATAAACGCTGTAAATTGTTTTAAAAAATCTGATTTAGATTTAAAAGATATTGGAGCATATATAATATCAAATTTACCTGGACAAAAAATAGACGATATATATAATGCCATAGATTTTTGTTTTGATTTGGGAATACAGGCAAATGTAAATGAATTTACACCAATACCGGGTACAGAAGACTATAAAAAAATGGTTGAAAACAAACAAATCCAAGATAATTTAGACCCATTATTATTAAATAATACATTCATACCTTATTGGTGGGATAAGGGAATGACTGAAGAAGAAATTTCCAAAATAAAATTATATTTAAAAAAGAAAAGGATGGAGGTAAAAAATGAATGATTTAAATGAACTAATAAATAATTTAGAAACAATAGAAACAAATTTAAATATCCTTATTCAAGAAGAAAAATTTGAAGAATTCAACAATCTTCTTGATGAACGTCTTCAAGAAATTAAAAAAATAGAAAAATTTTCTGATGAAAAAGTAAAAATAATCATAAAAAAAATAATAGAAAATGATAAAAATAGAAATGAAAAAATAAATGAAAAAATAAATACTCTAAAAAACAATCAAAAAAATATACAAATAGGCAAAAAAGCAATACAAAAAGGATATTATGGCGTACAAGAAGGCTTAATAAGAAAAAAAATAGATAGAAGTGGATAAGGAGGAAAAAATGAACACTTTAACAAATTATTCTCAAATGGAATACCTTTTAACAAACAATCTTGGTGGGACATCATCATCAACAGGAATTTCAAATAATACAAGTAGATATCATTCTATATTATCTGTATCTTTAAATCCTCCTGTAGATAGAAGAATATTAGTATCAAGAGTTAGTGAAATAGTTGAAAATAAAAATGAAAAACACTATATTTCAACCTTAAAAGATGCAAATGGTTATAAAGAAAAAGGTTTTGATAAAATAATCTCTTTCAAACATATATCTTATCCAGAATGGTTGATAAAAATAAATAATATATTTATAAATAAAAAAATAATAATGTTAGAAAAGAAAAATTTAGTTGCTTTAATATATGAAAATTTTTCAAATGAACCGACTAAATTAACAATAATTCCTTATTTAAATGATAGAGATATTCATAAAAATACTCTACCAAATCAATTAAATTTAAAAATAACAGAATCTAAAAAAAATTTTAATTTAATAAATACCAATTTTAATAATAAGATCTGCATAAATACAAATGGATTAATATTAGAAAATGATCATAAAATTAATAATATATTTTATGATCAAGAAAATGAAAGAGGATTATTTGCGTATGAAGAAATAATATCTAAAAATAAAATAGAAAAAGTGTTAATGCCTAATGAAAAACTATATATAACATTTTCATCATTAGAAAGTATATATGAAATAGATAATTTTGACTTTATAGATAAATTTATAAAAGAAAGCGAAGATAAACAAAAATCAGAAAAAATTGATGATATTTTAAAAATAAATTCAAAAAATTTTATATCTTACAGAAAAAGCACAAAAAAACACACGATAATGGCTGGATTTCCTTGGTTTACTGATTGGGGAAGAGATACAATGATCGCTTTAGAAGGTCTTACTCTATCTCAAAATAAAATATCTTTATTTAAAGAAATAATGGAAACGTTTCTAGAAAATGAATCAGAAGGATTAATACCTAATGTTTTTGATGATTATACAGGAAAACCTGGAGGATATAATACTGCTGATGGTACACTATGGTTATTTATAGCAATGTATAAATACTATATAAAAACAAATGATGAATCTTTTATAAAAAAATATTATAAAAAAATGGAAAATATAATTGAAAAACATATAAAAGGTACAAAATATAATATATATATGGATAAAGACTATTTGCTTTATACTGGAAATAAAGAAACACAATTAACTTGGATGGATGTAAAAGTAGATGATTGGGTTGTGACACCCAGATATGGAAAAGCCGTTGAAATAAACGCCTTATGGTTCAACAGTATAAAAATAATGGAATTTTTCTCAGAAAAATTCCATTTAGAATTTAAAAATAAAATTTCTAATAAAATATTAGATTCTTTTAATAAAATATTTTGGAATGAAAAAGAAAATTGTTTATATGATTATATAAATGAAAATGAAAAAAATAAAAGCATAAGACCTAATCAAATATTTTCAGTCTCCTTACCTTTCAATTTATTAAACGATGAAAAATCTAAACAAATAGTAAAAAAAGTATTTGATGAACTTTTTACACCATTTGGCTTAAAAACTCTATCTCAAAAAGATCCATCTTATATAGGAATTTATACAGGAAATAGAACAACAAGAGATGGTTCTTATCATCAAGGAAATGTATGGCCTTGGCTTTTAGGTCCTTTTTATGAAGCCTTATTAAAAACTAATAATTATTCATTTGAAATAAAAAAATTAATCAAAGAATTACTAAAACCTTTAGAAAATATGATTCAAAATGAGTGGTGTTCAACAATTCCAGAAATATTAGAAGGTAATTGGCCACACAATAAAAAAGGATGTTTTTCTCAAGCATGGTCTGTATCTGAAATAATAAGAATATACTCAATTATTAATGATTAAAAACAAATATTATGTTATTTCTGTTATTCAATATACTTGACTAAAAAACATAAAATGACTATAATTGTAGTCAGGAGGAATATTTATGAATTTATCCAATTATGAATTTCAAAGTGTTGCTCAGGCAAAAGCAAATTTTTCAAAAGTAATAGAATCGAGTAAAAAAGGAGAAATAATAATAACCAAAAATGGAAAACCAGAATCTATAATAATGAATTATGAAAAATTTAAAAATATGATGAATTTCTTAGAAGAAATAAAAGATCTCTCTCTTTTAGATGCGAGTGAAGTGACAAACTATAAACAAATAAAAGAATTTTTTAATAACTTTGAAGATTAAAATCCGGAGGTGTAACAAATGGCTGATGTTATATTAGATAATATTAATAAAATTTATCCTAATGGATTCCATGCTGTAAAAGACGCAAATTTTACAATTTTAGACAAAGAATTCGTAGTACTATTAGGACCTTCTGGATGTGGAAAAACAACCACATTGAGAATGATAGCAGGACTTGAAGATATATCAAGAGGAACTATAAAAATTGATGATAAAGTTGTAAACGATGTAGAACCTAAAGATAGGGATATTGCTATGGTTTTCCAGAACTATGCTTTATACCCACATATGACAATATATGATAATATGGCATTTGGGTTAAAATTAAGAAAACTTCCGAAAGATGAAATTGATCAAAGAGTAAAAAATGCTGCTAAAATTTTAGATATAGAACATCTATTAGATAGAAGACCTAAACAACTTTCAGGTGGGCAAAGACAGAGAGTTGCAGTTGGTAGAGCTATAGTTAGAGATCCAAAAGTCTTCTTATTCGATGAACCATTATCAAATCTTGATGCAAAATTAAGAGTACAGATGAGAGCAGAATTAAAAAAACTTCATCTAAGATTAAATGCAACAATAGCTTATGTTACTCATGACCAAGTTGAAGCTATGACAATGGCTGATAAAATTGTTATAATGAAAGATGGCTATATACAACAAATAGGAAATCCTCACGATGTTTACCATAGGCCAGAAAATATTTTTGTTGCTGGTTTTATAGGAACGCCTGCTATGAATTTCTTAAATTTAAAAGTTAAAAAAGATAATGGATTTTTTCTAAATAGTGATTCTGTAAATATAAAAGTTCCAGAAAAATTTGAAAAATATTTTGAAAATTATGATGGAAAAGAAATAGTATTTGGAATAAGACCTGAAGATATTTATGATAAAAACTTTGTTGATCCAACATCAAATGCATCATCAGAAATTAAGTCAAAAGTAGAAGTAGTAGAACCATTAGGAAGTGAAACATTACTTCATGTAAATATAGATGGTCAATCAATAACAGCCAAAGTAAATCCTAAAACAGAAGCTGTTGCAGAACAAGAATTTGATTTAGTATTTGATTTAAATGCAATACACGCATTTGATAAAGAGACAGAAAAAGCATTATTTTAAAATAAATTTAAATAAAAAGGGGCCCTTTTAAAGGCTCCTTTTTGTTTATAAACAGTTCTTTTAATATTGCATTGCATATAAGTAACTTTATGTTATAATAAATAATATAAGCACTTTAATATAATTTATTAATTTTATTTTTAATTGGGGATTTATTAAGAAATGCTGTTTTATATAACAAATAGATTAAATATAGAAAAAAATATTTTTATTTGATCTTTTATTTGTTATAATTTTCATAGGAATAATAAATAGTATATTTTAATTAACAAAGCTAACAAGTTTCACCAATCCAGTAAGGGGGGTATTTTATGATTTTGAAGTTAGTATTTCAGCCTATAAACAACGAAGAAGTAAATTTACCTGTGCATTATAACCGACCATTACAAGGTCTATTTTACAATTTAATGGGGAAAATAATGCCAGATTATCACGATGATGGTACTGTGATAGAAAACAAGAAATTAAAACTATTCACATTTTCTAGAATTTATCCTTTAGATTCTTTTAAAGTAGTAAATAAAAGAATGAAGTTTTATGGTCCTTTTGTAGTTTATTTTGCATCTCCAATGAGAGAGATCTTAAATGCTATTTACGAGTCAATTGAAAAAGAAGAGACCTTTAGAATTGAAAAAAATTACTTTATTTTAGAAAAATCAGAAATATTAGTAAACGAATTTGAAGATTCCTTATTAGTTAAAACCTTATCGCCTATAACAACTTACTCTACTATTATACTACCAAACGGAAATAGATATACTCATTATTTTTCTCCATATTCAACAGATTTTAAAAAACTTGTAGAAGATAATTTAAAAAGAAAAGCTAATGCAATGAATCTTGAACTTGATGAAGAAAAATTTAGTATAGAACCTTATGGAATAACAGAAAAAAACGAGAAATTATTATTTTATAAAGGAATTATTATAAAAGGTTGGACAGGCTATTTTAAATTAGTAGGAAACAAAAAACTGATTGAGTTAGCAATAAATTCAGGTTTAGGTGCTAAAAATGCTCAAGGATTTGGAATGGTAATTCCCGCAGACGAAAAAAATACAAATAATATAGAATTAAATGATGAAAATATAGCTTACTTATAAAAATTGGAGGTAGAAAAATCTATGGTAAATGCAGTTTATGCTCAGTCTGGTGGTGTAACCAGTGTAATAAATGCTTCTGCTTTAGGCGTTTATAGAAAGATAATTGATAATAAAGATACTATTGAAAATTTATTCATAGGTATTAATGGTATTAATGGTATAGCTGAAAATAATCTAATAATATTAAACTCTCAAGATATTGATAAAATAAATCTTTTAGAGTTTACTCCATCAAGTGCTTTTGGTTCTTGTAGAAAAAAATTATCTTTAAATGATGAAGGATATTTAAAAAAAATTTTTGATACTTTCAAAAAAAATAACATAAGATATTTTTTCTATAATGGCGGAAATGATTCAATGGATACAGCTAATTTAATATATGAATATTCAAAAAAAATAAAATTCGATTTAAAAGTTATTGGAATACCTAAAACCATAGATAATGACCTGTGTTTTACTGATCACACACCAGGTTATGGGTCCACTGCAAAATACTTAGCAATATCTGCATTAGAAGGCAGTATCGATGTAAAAAGTATGTGTTATGATTCAACAAGAATTTTCATTTTAGAAACAATGGGTAGACATGCGGGATGGTTAACAGCTTCCACAGCTTTAGCAAGATTAAATTCCGATTTTGGTCCTCATATAATCCTTATACCTGAAAGAGCCTTTAACAAAGAAAGATTTTTAATGAAAGTAAAAAAAACATTATCTGAATATGGTTATTGTAGTATAGCTGTTTCAGAAGGAATTAAAGATGAACAAAACAATTTTTTATCTGATTTAGGTTATAATGATAATTTTGGAAATACTCAATTAGGCTTTGTAGGAAAGACATTATCTACAATACTAATGAAAGAATTAGGTGAAAAATCTCATGTTGCAATACCTGATTATCTTCAAAGATCTGGAAGACATATATCAAGTTTATGCGATGTAAAAGAAGCTATAAAAGCTGGAGAATACGCGGTAGAATATGCTTTAAAAGGCATTAATGGAAAAATGGTAACCTTTAAAAGAATTTCAAATAAACCATATGAAATAACTTTCGATTACATAGATCTAAATATGATAGCAAATCAAACTAAATTTATACCTGATGAATATATAACAGAAGATGGTATGGATGTAAATGAAAAATTTATAGAATATGCAAAACCTTTAATAAAAGGTGAAAGTTATCCGGAATATAAAAATGGTATTCCTTTATATTACAAACTCTAAAAAAGAAGAGACTTTAGTCTCTTCTTTTTTAATAATTATTATAAATATAATTTAAAATATCATTTTCGAATTTTTTAACTTCATACTTATCAAAAACATAGTTATTTTCAATCATTGTAAAATAAAAATAATTATTCTTTTTTGTTTTTATAATTCCACTAATTCCAGAATCTGAATATAAAGTTCCTGTTTTTGCCCATATAGAATAATTAAACCTATTTTCAATAGTACTATTCTCATAAGGAGAAGCAAGAATCTTTAAATAATCATCTTTAAAATTTTTATGAAGTAAAACATTAATTTCATTAACCATATTAGGAGTTACTAAATTATACATAGAAAGTCCACAACCATCATAAATAATAAAATCATCATCAATAACTTTTGATAAAATCTTCGAATTATTTTTTATGGATGATTCTATATTAGAAATACCATTATTAATTCCATTATATCTAAAAAGCATTTCAGCTATTTGATTATCACTTTTTTCAAGCATTTCTTTTATTATATTTAAAAGATTATCCGAATTATTTTCATATAAAATATTTAAATTTTTTTCATCAAAATTTTCAAATTTAAATTCCCCATAAAATTTAATATCATATTTATCAAATAAATTAGAAATAACAAATAAAATATAATCTTTAATTTCCATATTAGTTTTATATTTAAATACTTCGTGAGAACTTAAATGTATATTAAAAGAAGCAATTTGTGGTTGAGGATCATCCCACATCCAACCTCTTCCAAAACCTTCATCATTAAATAAACTAAAATCTATTATAAAATCACCATAAATTTTTTTAATACCTGCTGATTTTATACTTTTTATCATATTTTCAACATCTTCAAGTTTTAAAACTGGATCACCCATTCCTTTAATATAAAGATTTCCCGTAAAATTACTACTTATATTATAATCAGAATATAAAAAAGTTTTAAAATAAAAATCTTTAGAATGTTTTTCAAGGGTTACGTAAGAAGTAAATAATTTAGTTAAAGAAGCCGGTATAAAATATTTATAATTATTATATCCAAAAATAATATCATTATCCATATTTCTGATTTCTAAAGAAGAAAAACCTTCAAAATTTTTTAACTTATTTAAAAGAATCTCATCAATTATAATATCATCATTATTAATAACCTTCAAATTATTATCAAAATCTTCCAATTTTTTTTCAACCTCTTTTTTATTTTCTTCATAGTTATTTTTTTTTAAGGAATCTGTTAAAATATCATTATATTCATCATATCTTTTATATTTTTCAATATAGGCAGAAAAAGCTTGTAAAGAAATCAATAATAAGATTGTAATTAAAAATATTTTTTTAAAATATTTCACAAAAATCACTCCCATCATTATTTAAAATAATAAATAATGTTATTCATTTTACCATTTGAAATTCCTTTTTTAAAAGTAGCTTTCAAATTAAAGTGTTTTTCAAAATCATCTCTAGAAGTTATAAAACAATAATTCCAATTTTTAAATTCCTTATGAAAAAATCTCATTTGTTCATATATCTTTATTGCATAATTAGAATCTCTATATCTTTCACCATAAGGAGGATTAGAAATAACATAACCAAAATCAAATCCTTTATTTCTGATTTCTTCCATTGAACATTTATAGAAATTAATTTTATCATTTATTTCATAATATTCAGAATTTTTAAAAGAAGTTTCAATCATATGCTGTTCTTTATCACTTCCAAAAATATTTATTTCATAAGAAGTATTTATTTTACCTTTAAGATCTTTTTTTATGATATTAAAAAGATCTACATCAAAATTTTTTAATAAAGAAAAATCAAAATTTCTATTTATTCCTGGAGGAATATTAAAAGCATAAGAAGCAGCTTCAATTGGTATAGTTCCACTGCCACAAAACGGATCATATAATGGATATTTCCTTTTCCAATGAGAAAAAAATAATAAAGAAGCAGCTAAAGTTTCTTTCAATGGAGCTTGAGAAATTAACTTTCTATAACCTCTTTTACTTAAAGGTATACCTGTTGTATCAAGTAAAATCATAAAGTTATCTTTAAAAGAATAAATTCTAATATTTATTTTACTATTTTCTTGTATATAATTTAAAGAGTATTTATCCATAAGTTTTTTATAAATAGCCTTTTGAACTATAGATTGAATAGTTTTTTCAGAGAATAATTTAGATCTTTTAGATGAAATTTTGTTAATAATAACACCATCATCTTTTTTTATAAAATCATACCAATTTAAAGAATATATATTATCAAAAAGTTCATCATAAGTCTCTGCTTTAAACTCTCCAACACATATTAAAATTTTTTCTATTAATCTTGAATTCAAATTTAGTTTATAAATTAAATCTAAATCACCGTCAAAAAAAATCATACCTCTTGAATTTTCCATAGAATTGATACCATTACTCTTCAATTCATTTTTAACTAATTTTTCTAAACCCGCATTAAACAAGGCCACTAATTTCATTCAAAAATCACATCCTTATAAATTAAAAATCATTTTTTAAAGAAGAATTTATTAAAATAGAAAAACTTTCAATAACTTCTTTATACTCATATTTAGACAAAAGATTTCCAATACTTTTTGTAACAGAAGTAATATATTCAAAAATAAAATCTGTTTTTATATCATTACGAATTTCACCTTTAATTTTAAATTCTTCAATTTTATTTTTAATAATAATACCAAATTTTTCATAATAATAATTGTTTATAAAATCTAAAATTTCAAAATCAGAAAAAAGATCTTCAATAGGATAAATATCTAAAATTTCTTTAAAATCTATATTTAAACCATAAAGAAAATCAAAAACTTCATCAAAAGACTCAACATCGTCTAATAATTTTTTAAAAGGTTCTATGTAATCATCAATCAAAAATTTTATAGTTTCTATTATAAAATTTTTTCTATTTTTAAATTTTTTATAAACAGTTGCTTTACTTAGTCCGGCATATTTTATGACCTTTTCAAAATTATATTTTTGAATTCCATTTTCAATTAATTCTGATCTAGAAAAATTATACAATTTTTCTATTTTTTTTTCAGTACTTTTTTTTGAATAATGTTTTTTCATCAAAAAACCTCCAATTATGTATTGTACAAAAAACTATACAATACATAAATATTGATCAATATAATAAAATCTTTAAAAACCAAAACAACGCCTTAAAATGCTTTTAAATCAAAAACACCCTCTTTTTAAATAGATTATACATATTTTACCAAAAAAAGCTTTCTAAAAGCAATATAAAGGGAGGTTATTTTTATAAAATTAAAAAAATTTCATAAAATCTATAAATCTTTGTCGGAAAACTTAGGTTTTCCGACTGGAATCTTAAGAAATTAGTTTGAATAGATGGTTCGCTTATGATAAATTATTTTATATAATCAAAATTTTATTTTTTATTTAATTTACAATATATATATGATATATATTATTTTTTCTATTTATACATTAAAAACAAAGTATATCTTTATATAAAAAGATATACTTTGTATAAAAAATATACATTATATAATTTTGATATCAGAAGAAATTTTCCCATCTGTAATTTCTATAATTCTATCTGTTCTCTCTGCAACTTTTTTATCATGAGTTATTATAACAAAAGAAGTTCCAAAATCATTATATATAGTTCTAAAAAGTTTATAAACTTCTTCAGTAGTAACAGAATCTAAATTTCCCGTTGGTTCATCTGCAAGAACAATTTCAGGAGAATTAATTAAAGATCTCGCTATTGCTGTTCTTTGTTGTTGACCACCTGAAATTTGATTTGCATAATTATTTTTATACTTATAAATGCCAACATAATCCATCAACTCATAAGCCTTGTTTATTATTATATCATCTATTTTTCTATTATACATCCTATAAGGGATCAAAATATTTTCAAGCACTGTAAATTCATTTATAAGATAATGAAATTGAAATATAAAACCAATATTTCTATTTCTCAATATAGACAAATCTTTTTTACCAAAGTCTTTGACATTATTTCCATTTATAATAACATCCCCTGATGTAGGGTTATCAAGCGTTCCCATTATATTCAATAATGTTGATTTTCCAGACCCCGATTGTCCAACAATAGAATTAAAACTTTTTTCTTCTATTTCAAGATCTATATCATATAATACCTTAGTTTTAATTTTTGATCCATATTCTTTATTTATTTTACTTAAAATTATTACATTATCCATTCTTTATCACCTCAATTGGACTTAATTTTGAAGATTTTCTTGCTGCAATTACTGAGGCAATTGTAGATGAAAAAATTGCAATTAAAACAGATAAAGAAATATAAAAATAATTAATAGTTATTTTAACTACGGGACTTCCATCAGAATTAATAGCAAAAGTTGAAAACATCCATAAAAGTAAGAAAGCAAAAATTAATCCTACTATAGCTCCTATAACCCCTAAAAGAAATCCTTGATAAATAAAAATAAAACTTGCACTGTTATTGTTTATACCCATTGCCTTTAAAATACCTATTTCTTTAGATTTTTGCAACACGCTTATAGTCAAAACACTTGAAATAGCTAAAGCTACAGAAACAATTACAAAAATTTGTATAATCAAACTTGAAGCGCTTTGGCCATTAAGACCTCCAACAAAACTTTCATTTTCTAATTTCCAATTAGTTAATTCTAAATCAGAATAATTTATATTATTATCATTAATCAATGAATTATAGATCAATTCAACATCAAGAGGCTTATCAATTTGCATTTCTATTATAGAAAAATTATTATCATAATCAAATAAACTACTCATATATTTATTTGATGCGATCATCCAAGAACTATTTAAATTAGAATTATCAAAATCAAAAAAACCAACAATTTTAGCTTTAAATAATTTTCTAAATTTAACTACAAAAAACTCTACATCATCTCCAACTTTTAAACCATAATCATCTTTAAAATTTGCTCCCAAATATATACCTTCTTCATTCAAATCAGTATCTATTTTTTCCTTTAAATCATAAATTTCATAACCTTCTTCAAAATTTATTCCTTTCATTATCATATTAAAATTTTCATCATTTACAACCAATGTTAAAGGTTCTACATTACTCTCATTAATAAAAGTAATATCATCATAAATTCTAAATTCTTCAATAATATTTTTATAATCTTTAATATAATTATCTTTTGCCTTTAAAATAATATGAGGTGAATTTCCTATAAGATCTTCTATCAAATTAATCTGTAAACTTTGTATTAGCAGTCCAATAAATATTTGTATAGCAACACCAATAGAAATTCCAGCTACTATTAAAAAAGTTTGTCCTCCACTTTTTTTCAAAAATCTCCATGCAATATCAAAAGAAAGTCTCATATCACCCCTCCTTAAACATTCTATCAGAAAATTCATTAATATTTGATATATCATCTACAAAAAAATCTGCATCAACTTCATCAACAAGAGTTTTATTATTCTTAAAAGCTCCTCCACCAACTATTATTTTCATATTCAAATTCATTTCATTAATATTTCTTTTTAAATATTTTATAGTTCTTTTCAAAGTTAAAATATTATACGGATTACTAACACTAAGAGCTATAAAATCTACATTTAAAATTTTAGCCCCTCTAAAAATTTCTTCTTGTGGAGTATTCGCACCCAAATAATAAACATTAAATCCTTCCATATAAAAATAATCACTAACAATTTTAATCCCTAACTCATGATATTCTTCACTTGGACAAGCAAATAAAATCGTTTTATTTTTCAAAGTCACTTCATTTTTATCTAATAAAACTTTTCTATAACTTATTAGATAAGGATAAACAGACCCTATGATAGAATTAAAAGTAGAACTAATAAAATGCTCTTCCCAAACACAAAACTCTTCTTCATAAAAACATTGATAATTACTTAAAAAAGGAAGTATAAATTTCTCATAAACATTTAAAGGATTAATGTTAGGAAAAGACTTTAAATATTCTATACAATAAAGTATAGCTTCATCCTTTTTTTTATTTTTTAAAATACCTACAAAATTTTCAATACTAAAACTATCTTCCATTAAAAGATCCCCCCTTTAAAGAGTTAATTTTTCATAAATAATAGTTGACAATACAATTATATAATAAAAATAAAAAAATGAGATATAAAATCTCATTTAAAAATTATTTTTGTTTTCATTTTAATAAATTGGAATACTCTAAAGCTATTTTAGCAGTCAATTCAGCATTATTATAAACTAATGCAATATTCGATTCCAAAGAACTTCCACCTGTTAAATCTTTTATCTTTGCCAATAAAAAAGGAGTCAATTCTTTACCTTCTATTCCTAAGCTATCTGCCTCTTCAATCGAAGCATCTATAGCTTTATTTATAAAATTTGTATTCATAGACATTTTTTTGGGAATAGGATTAGTTACCAAAACTCCTCCATTAATATTCAAATCCCATTTAGATTTCATTATACAAGCTATTTCTTCAGGACTTTCAACTTTATAATTAACCTTTAAACCACTCTCTCTCGAATAAAATGCCGGCAATTCTTCCGTTTTATAACCCAATACAGGAACTCCTAAAGTTTCAAGATATTCTAAAGTTAATTTTAGATCTAAAATAGCCTTAGCTCCTGCACAAATAACACAAACATTTGTACTTGATAACTCTTGTAAATCTGCTGATATATCAAAAGTTTCAGAAGCATTTCTATGGACACCTCCAATACCACCAGTTGCAAAAGTTCTAATGCCGGATAAATTGGAACATATCATAGTTGCCGAAACTGTTGTAGCAGCACTAAGTTTATTCGCTATAATATAAGGTATATCTCTTCTACTCGCTTTTAAAATATTTTCAGAATTCCCCATAAATTCGAGTTGTTTTTTATCGAGTCCTATCTTAATTCTACCATCAATTATCGCTATAGTTGCAGGAATAGCCCCATTTTTTCTAACTATATTTTCAACTTCAGTAGCAGTCTCAACATTTTTTGGATAAGGCATCCCGTGAGATATGATTGTAGATTCCAGTGAAACAACAGGTTTATTATTATCAAGTGCATCTTTAATTTCTGGTAAAACATCAATATACTTTTCAAATAAATTCATTATAAAACCTCCAATAAGTTTTTTTAAGAAGATCTTCAGATAATAACTTACTAACAGTATCATCAGATTGTAAATTTATTAAAGAATTACAAATACCCAATCTAACACTTTTTATTTTATCAAATTCATTATAAATCCCATAAGAATATCCAGCTAAAAATGCATCACCTGCCCCATTTGCATTAATAACCTCTATACTAAAAGATTTTTCATAAAAATATTCATCATTAATTATATCAAAAAATAATACACCATCTTTACCAAGTGTTACTATAATATCATCAATAAAATTAATTTTATATTTTATCAAATCAAAAATTTTTTTTATATCATTATCATTATCCTCTTTCTCATTATTAAAAACAAAATCTTCATCAATAAAATTTCTTAATTCTACTATATTTGGTGTTATACATTGTATATTTTCTTTTATATTATAAAGTTTGTTAATTTTTTGTATAGATACAGGTTCAATTATATATTTTATTTTATTGCAATTTAAAAAATGTACAATATATAATATAGTTTCATAATCTAAATTAGTATCTATAATGCATAATTTTGAATTTAATAAAATTTCTAAATTATTTTTTATATAATTCCTATCTATTAAAGAATTTATTTTCATATCAGAAATAGCATAACTCATATCATTATCATTATTTAAAATAGAAAGATAAATTCCTGTACTATATTTTTTCGTTTTCAAAATTCTACTTAAATCCAAATTAATATTTTTAGTAGTATCAATAACATACTCCCCAAATATATCCAATCCAACAACCCCAAATAAATATGTTTTAATTCCTAACTTTGAAATATTTTCCGCAATATTTCTTCCAACACCGCCAGCAGAATAAAATATATTTCCAGGATTAGAATTAAATTTATAATTATAATCAGTTTTAGCATTTAAATCAATGTTAATACCCCCTATAACAGAAACATAAGACATATAAATACCTCCATTAATAATTATAAAAAAAGTGCTTCTTTTTAAGAAGCACTTAACAGATCCCACTGTTTATATTTTATGAATGTTTTAAAGAGAGAAATCTACCCTGAGACACTTATATTTTACCATTTTTATAAAGATAAGTTAAATTCTAAATAAATTGTTTAGATTGAAAGAGTTTATTTAAAATCATTTTATCTTTAAATATCTCTATTTTTCTTAAAATTCAATAATACAAATTTTTTTGATATACTTTATATAAAGGGGGAAAAATAAATGGAAAATATAAATTTCGATAAAATAATAGAAAGAAAAAATACCAATTGTATAAAATGGGACAATCTCGAGCAAATATTTGGAAAAGAAAATATTACTCCTATGTGGGTTGCTGATATGGACTTTAAATCAAGTAATGATATAATAAAAGCATTATCAAAACGCACAGAGCATGGAATATTTGGATATACAAAAACCTCTGATGAATATTATGATGTTTTTATAAATTGGATCTATAAAAAACACAAATGGAAAATAGATAAAAATTGGATAAGTTATGTACCAGGAGTTGTTCCAGGATTAAAACTTGCAATATATACTTATACCAAAGAAAAAGATAATATATTAATTCAAACTCCTGTCTATTATCCTTTTTTTAATGTTATAAAAAATTTAAACAGAAATATAGTCACAAATCCATTAATATATTCAGACAATATTTATAGTATTGATTTTAAAGATCTTGAAAATAAAATAAAACAATATGATGTAAAAATGATGATATTATGTAACCCTCACAATCCAATTGGAAAAGTCTGGTCTAAAGATGACTTAATAAAAATTTCAAATATATGTATTGATAATGATGTATTATTGATATCCGACGAAATACATTCAGATTTAATATATGAAAATAATAAACATGAACCAATAGCAAATTTAAACAATAATATAAAAGAAAATTCTATAACTTTTTATTCGCCAAGTAAAACATTTAATATTGCTGGATTACAAGCTTCCAATGCTATAATTCCAAATGAATATTTAAAAAAACAATTCGATGAAACTATAGAAAAAATAGGAAATTCAATGATCAATGCATTAAGTCAAGAAGCATTTATTGCAGCATACAAACACGGTGAATTATGGTTAGAATACTTAATAAAATATCTAAAAGAAAACATTAACATTACTATCGATTTTTTTAATAAAGAAATACCTAATTCAAAAATAATAACTCCAGAAGGTACTTATTTATTATGGATAAACTTAAAAAATATTGCTTCTGAAGAAGAAATTAAGGATATTTTAATAAACAAAGCTAATATAGGATTAGAAGAAGGTAGTATATTTGGAGAAGATGGAAAAGGTTTTTTTAGAATGAATATTGCAACTCCTAAAGAAATCCTTTTAAAATCATTAAAAAAAATAAAAACATCTTTTAAAAATGGAGGTTTAATATGATGAACTACAAAGAAAAATATTTGGAATGGTTAAACAGTCCTGTAATTGATGAGCAAACAAAACAAGAATTGTTGTCTATAAAAGACGATGAAGAAGAAATTAAAAACAGATTTATATTTGATCTTGAATTTGGCACTGCTGGTTTAAGAGGTATATTGGGTGCTGGAAGCAATAGAATGAATATATATACAGTTGCAAAGGCTACACAAGGATTAGCCGATTATATAAATTTTAGAGGAAAAGAATATGCTAAGAAGGGTGTTGCTATAGCTTATGATGTTAGGCATTTTTCTAAAGAATTTTCTGAAATAGCTTCATCCGTTTTAACTGCAAATGGAATAAAAGTATATTTATTTGAAGATATAAGACCAACTCCTGAACTTTCATTTGCTATAAGATATTTTAAAGCTACTTCTGGAATAGTTATAACTGCGAGTCATAATCCAAAAGAATACAATGGATATAAAGTTTATTGGGAAGAAGGTTCTCAAATATTATCAGAAGTTGCAGATGGAATAACCAACAATATAAAAAATATAAAATCATTTGAAGAAATAAAATATTTAGATTTAGAGAAAGCTAAAGAAGAAAATTTATTAACAATAATAGGAAAAGAAGTAGATGACGAATATACAAGATTAGTAAAATCATTAGCAATAAGAGATGAAGAATTAGATAAAGATATAAAAATAATATATACTCCATTAAATGGTACAGGAAATATTCCCGTTAGAAGAGTATTAAAAGAAAGAGGATTTAAAAATGTTATAGTTGTACCAGAACAAGAAAATCCAGATCCAAACTTTACAACTGTAGGATATCCAAATCCAGAAGATACAAAAGCTTTTAAATATTCTGAAAGTTTAGGAAAAAAAGAAAATGCTGAAATACTTATAGCTACAGATCCAGATTGTGACAGACTAGCAGTTGAAGTTAAAGATGGAAATGGAGAATATATTCCATTAAATGGTAATCAAACTGGAGCTATTCTAATAAATTATATTCTTGAAAGTAAAAATGAAAAAAATTTGATAAACAATGATGGTTTTATTGTTAAATCTATTGTCACTGGAGATCTCGGAAAAGTTATTGCAGAAAGTTATGGTGTAAAAACATATGAAACATTAACAGGATTTAAGAATATATGTGGAAAAGAAAATGAACTTTTAAAACAAAACAAGACATTTCATTTTGGATATGAAGAAAGCATTGGATATGTAACAGGTACATTTGTAAGAGATAAAGATGGAGTAATATCTTCAATGTTCCTTTCTGAAGCAGCTGCTTATTATAAAACAAAAGGCAAAACTCTTTTAGATGTATTAGAAGAGATATATATAAAATATGGATATTATAGAGAAAATAATTTTTCAATAGTTCTTGAAGGTCTTGAAGGAAAAGAAAAAATTTCTAATATGATGATAAATTATAGAAAAAATTTTCCAAAAAACGTAAATGATATAAAACTAATAAAATATGTTGATTATCAAGAAGAAAAAGAATATGATATAATAAATAATAAAAATTCAGAAGTTGATATACCAAAATCAAATGTTTTAAGATTCTGGTTTGAAGACGGCTCTTGGTATGCAGTAAGACCTTCTGGAACAGAACCTAAAATAAAAGTTTATATATATTCAAAAGGAAAAACTTTAAAAGAATCAGAAAACAAACTTAAATTGTTTAAAGAATCTATATTAAAAGAATTAAATAACATATAAATCCTATACCATTAAAATAAAATAAATCGTCTCCATTTATTCAAATATTTTGGAGACGATTTTTATAAAAGGAGATGTACTCAAATGTCAAAAACTAAATTAAAAAGAATTTACTATGGCACTATGGGTCTTGGTGGAGGATGGGATGAACCAAAAATAACAAAAAAAAGTATAGAACAAGCTGAAAAAGCTCTTCAAACAGCTCTTTCTATAGGAATAACAAAATTTGACTTAGCAGATATATATCAAAATGGGAAATCAGAAGAAGTATTCGGAGCCTTTTTAAAAAACAATTCAAATATCAGAAAAGAAATTATAATTCAAACTAAAGTTGGAATTATTTTAAAAAATATCGATGGTGTAGCAAGATATGATTTTTCTGAAAAACATATTATAGATTCTGTAAAAGATTCATTAAAAAGATTAAATACAGATTATATAGATACATTATTATTACATAGACCTGATCCCTTAATGAATATAAAAGATTTAAAAAATGCTTTTCAATATCTTTTAGATCATAAAATAGTAAAAAAAATTGGAGTTTCAAACATGAATCAATATCAAATAGAATATATAAAAAAATCAACTAATACTGAAATTTCAATAAATCAACTTGAAATAAGTTTAAAAAAACTTGATTGGTTAGATTCTACAATAGGTATAAACAATGATGAAGGATTCAAAAGTTCTTTTACTCCAGGTCTTTTGGAATATATGATGACAAACAATATAGAAATACAAGCTTGGAGCCCTATGGCTGGAGGTCTATACACTGGAAAAAATTTTGAAATTCTCGATGAAAAAGAATCAATAGAAAGTATTTCAAAAACAAAAAAATATATATATAAATTAGCTCAAGAAAAAAACACAACACCAGATTCCATAGTATTATCTTTTATACTAAAACATCCCTCAAATATAAATCCTGTAATAGGAACAAGCAATCCAGAAAGGATAAAATTAGTTAAAGATTGTGAAACTATAGAATTAACAAGAAAAGAATGGTATAAACTATATACATTATCAAGAAATAAACCTCTGCCTTAAGCGGAGGTTTATTTCTTTTTATAATTAACTGCAAAGATACCTATTGCAACCATAAATAGTGCAAATAAAATTTGAATACTAAATTTTTCATCTGGAATAAACAAAACAGAAAGTATACTTCCTGAAACTGGAATCATAAATCTATAAATACTAACTTCTCCTGCTTTATTATATTTAAGTAAGGAATACCATAACCCAAAAGCTATTGCAGATAAAAAAGAAGAATAGATTAAAAGAGTTAATGATAAAGTAGTAAATTCAAGTGGTTTTTTCATATGAAAAACACCAATAATTATCATAAGAATAGATCCCATAAACATTTGCCAAGCAGAAACTAAAAAAGGATGTATATTTTTAGATAATCTTTTAGCAAGAAAAGTACCAAAAGAAGATATAATACCAGCAAAAATTAAAAACCCTTCTCCAAAAAAATTAAAATCAAAACTAAAGTCTTTGCCCCAATTTGAAAATATAATTCCTAAAATGCCTGTTAAAAGTCCTATAATTTTATTAAAATTTATTTTATCATTATTATATATAAAATGAGCTAATATAACAGTTATAAAAGTACTTGAAGATTGTAAAATAGCCCCTTTCATTCCAGAAGTATTTGCCAATCCATTATAAAAGAAAAAATATTGAATAGTTGTTTGTAAAAGTCCTAACAAAAAAAGTTCAAATAAAATATTTCTATCTTTAATTTTTAGATTATTTATTCCTTTTTTATTAAAAATTAAATATGTAAAAAGAATTATACTTGATCCTAAAAATCTTATACCTGCAAAAACTACTTTTTCCCAAATATCATTAGAGTTTAGATTCATCTCAGAATATGATATTTTCAATACTGGAAAAGCACTTCCCCATAAAATACAACAAATGAAAGCAAGAAAAATAACCATATACTTATTTGTAAGAATTTTATTATTATTCATAGTTTTATCCTCCAACAATTTATATTAATTAGCATTCTTAACTATATTACCATAAAAATAAGAATATTATATTTAAAAAAATTTGATATAATTTATAAAAGATCTTTAATTTTAAATCTTATAACTTATAATAAGGAAGATGTATATAAAATGAATGAATTAACAGATAATTATATAGAAGAATTTTTGTCTCATTTGAAATTTATAAAAAGAAGAGCAGACTCTACAATTAAAGAGTATAAAAAAATACTAAATAATTATAATAAGTATATGAAAAAATATGGATTAAATAAAATAGCCTTTTTAAAATATTTAGAAGACTCTTCACAACTCTCGCCAAGAACTATAAAACTTCGTATTGTTGTTCTGAGATCTTTTCTAAATTATTTATATGAAAATAATTATATTAATGGTTTAAACTATTGGAAAGACGCTAATGCTAAAATACCTGAACAATCTCCTAAAGGCATAAATAATGTTCAAGAAACAATACTATTTGATATAATACAAAAAGAAAACAAATTTGACTATATATTTTTTAATCTATTATTGAAAGTAGGATTAAGAATTTCAGAAGCTTTAAATCTAAAGAAAGAAAATATAATTTTTTATAATGATCATGCTGAATTGATAATAACAGGTAAAGGTGCAAAGGAAAGAATCTTAAAAATAACTTTAGAATATGCAGAAAATCTCATAAAAACTTCTGGAAAAGATTATGTATTTGAAATATCTGACTCATTGCCAACACAAAGAACTATGCAAAGAAGATTTAAAAAATATGTTCTAATGGCAAATCAAAAAATAGATATTTTAAAACAATCTGGTAAAAATATAAATTATATAAATGCAACACCTCATGCTCTTAGACATACCTGTGCTAAAAAACTATTAAATTCTGGAAAAAATCTCGAAGAAGTTAGATATATACTTGGACATACAAATATATCTACAACAGGTATATATATAAGATCTGAAAATCACACATCATTATTAGATAATATATAGATAAAATATGGGGGGACTAGTTATGGAAAAAGAAGTACAAAAAATTAAAGAATTTATATATTCGTTTTATAGTAAATATTCATATAATGGAATAATTATAGGTATAAGTGGCGGAATTGATTCTGCTGTATGTGCAAAATTATGTGTTGATTCAGTTGGAAAAGAGTCTGTCTTTGGTCTTTTACTTCCCGAAAGAGATTCTGATAAACAAACTATATCTGATTCTAAATTAGTATGTGATCATCTAAATATAAAATATAAAATAATAAATTTAAAACCTATATTGAAATCAATGAAAGTCTATAAATTACAACCTCCTTCGTTTTTTATACCGAGAAAAATTCAAGAAAAATATGTAAAAAAAAGATGGGCAAATGAATCTCCAGATACTTTTATATCAGACTTAAAAGATGAAGGAAATAAATCTTTTTTAGAAGGATTAGCATATTATAGAGTAAAACATAGAGTAAGACTTAATCTTCTCTACTTTGAAGCAGAAAAAAAAGGATATTGTGTTGCAGGCACTACAAATAAAACTGAAGAAAAAAGTGGTTTTTATGTCAAATATGGTGACGATTCCAGTGATATAGAGCCATTAATTCATTTATACAAAACAGAAGTAATAGAAATGGCTAATTTTTTGAATATACCAGATAAAATAATAAATAAATCTCCATCACCAGATCTTATACCTGGTATAACAGATGAATTTGCAATGGGTATAAGTTATAAAGATTTAGACAGAATACTCATAAAAAAAGAAAAAAACATTTCTTTAAATGATGAAGATCCTAAAAAAGTTCAAAGAGTAGATAAAATATTACAAAGTAATATTAAAAGAAAAATAAAAAATATTAGTTTAAAAAGGACTGATCAATAAGGTCAGTCCTTTTATTTTCTCATTATTTGCTTATATAATCTAAAATCAATTTAAAAGTATTTTCTATTCCTTCTTTATGAGTTCTTTCATAACCATGAGAAGCAAATACTCCAGGTCCTATTAATGCATGTTTTATATCATATCCTGCTCTCAAAGTAGCTTCAACATCAGAACCATAATATGGATATACATCTATTGCATAATTTAAATCAAGTTTTTTTGCTATATTTATCAAATCTGTAGTAACTTCATAATCATAAGGTCCGCCAGAATCTTTAGAACATATAGATACTTTAAATTCATTAGTTTCAAGATCTTCTCCCACAGCCCCCATATCAACTGATATCATTTCTTTAATATCAGCCGGAACAAATGAACCACCATGCCCAACTTCTTCATATGTTGTAAAAATAATATAAACTTTTCTATTCAATTTTATATTATTTTCTTTTATATATTTTGCAATTCCTATAAGAATACCAGCAGATGCTTTATCATCCAAGTGACGACTTTTTATAAAACCAGATTCTGTATAAACACTTCTTGAATCAAATGATACAAAGTCTCCGGTTTGAATTCCTAACTTTTGCACATCTTCTTTATTAAATACTTTTTCATCTATAATTAATTCCATGTTTTGTTCTTCTCTTTTCATAGATCCTGCATCTGAATAAACATGAACAGCTGGATGAATAACTTGAATAGTTCCGCTGTATTCTTTTAAATCTCTTGTATGAATTATACAATTTTCAGTTTCAACAAAATTTAAAGGGAATCCTCCTAAACGTGTAAGCCTTATTCTCCCATTATCTTTAATACTTCTCACCATTGCACCTAATGTATCAATATGTGCTGCAAAAGCTACTGCATTTCCTTCCCCACCAAGATCTACTATTAAAGACCCTTTATTTGTAATATTATATTCATATCCTATTTCTTTAAATATTTTTTCCAATTTTTTTATAGCTTTTTTTGTAAATCCAGTAGGACTTGGAGTTTTACAAAGCTCTATAATCTTATCAATAGAATAATCTATGTATTTTTCCATGATATTTCCCCCTTAAAATTAATTATTGTTTAATATTCTTTATAGCAGCTCTAAAGACATTTCTCATTAATATAGTTGAAGTTATAGTTCCAACTCCTCCAGGTACAGGTGTTATATAATAATTTTTATCATACAGATCTTTTGAAACATCTCCAAAAAGCTTTCCATTTTTAAAATTTATTCCAACATCTATTATATATGTACCTTCTTTTATAAAATCTTTAGTTAAATATTCTGCTTTTCCTATAGCAACAATAACCGCATCAGCTTTCATTGTCAATTCTTTTAAATTCTTAGTCCTTGAATTTGTTATTGTCACAGTAGCACTTCTATTCTTTCTTTCAAGCATTATAGCTGCTGCTTTTCCTACATTAATAGATCTTCCAATAACTACTATATTTTTACCTTCTAAATCCATACAATTCTCTAATATCTTTATAGCAGATTCTGCTGTACAAGGAACAAAATATTCGTTTTCATAAACCATTTCTCCCATATTATAAACACTCAATCCTTCTATATCTTTGTTAGGATTCAATAATCTTGCTATATCTATCTCTTGATAATTCTTATTTTTTAAAGGTCTTGATACAAATATTCCATCTATATTTTTATCATTATTATATTTATTCAAATCTTTGACTATATCATCTGTTTCTATAACAGAAAAATCTATTCCATACTTATTTGCTATCTTTTTTTGGCTTTTCAAATAAGATCTTGTAGCTGAAGTTAAATTATCAGATATAGATATCATTTTTGGTGTTTTAATGAGTTTAGATTTAATAATATCTATTTCATCTTCTAATTTTTCTAAAACTTTATCTATTTTAATTATCAAATCAATTCCTCCTTAAGATAACCCTTCTATATTACCAGAATTATCTATATTGAGATTAACAGCATTTGGAACTTTTGAGAGTCCTGGCATACGCATTATATCCCCAGCTAAAGCAACAACAAATCCAGCACCAGCAGAAAGTTCAAAATCTCTTACAGTAAATTCATATCCTTTCGGTGCTCCTAACTTGCTCTTATCATCAGAAATAGAAGATTGTGTTTTTGCAATGATTACAGGAAGTTTATCATATCCATATTTTTTTAAAAATTTTATCTTTTTTCTTGCATTAATAGAAAACTCTACATTTCCAGCTCTATAAATTTCTCTAGCTATTTTTTCTATTTTAACTTCCAATTCATCAGTATTTTGGTATACAAACGTCATCTTTTCTTCATTGTTTTTATTACAGGAATTTACAACTTTCTGTGCAAGATCCACAGCTCCTTCTGATCCCTTTTCAAATGATTCATTTACAGAAACAAAAACATCTTTATCTTCAGCATAATTTTTTACAAATTCAATTTCACTATCTGTATCACTATAAAATTTATTAATTGCTACAACTACTGGTATATTAAATTTTTTCATATTTTCTATATGAACTCCAAGATTTTCTATACCTTTTTTTAGATTTTCTAATGACTCATTTTTCAATTCATTTAATTTCATTCCACCATGATATTTTAAAGCTCTTATCGTAGCTACTATAACTATAGTAGAAGGTTTCAAATTATAATTTTGTGCTACAAAATCAAGATATTTCTCAGCCCCTAAATCAGCTCCAAATCCACCTTCTGTAACTACATAATCTGACATTTTAAGACCCATCTTGGTTGCTATTATGGAATTTGTACCATGTGCAATATTTGCAAACGGACCTCCATGTATTATGGCAGGTGTATTTTCTATTGTTTGTACTAAATTAGGATTTATCGCATCTTTTAAAATTAATGCGAGAGCACCTTCTATTTTTAAATCTCCAACTGTTATTGGCTTTTTATCATATCCTCTTGCTATTACTATTTTAGATAATTTTTCTTTTAATTCTTCTATATTTCTCGATAAACATAGTACAGCCATTATTTCCGATGCTGCAGTTATTATAAAACCATCTTCTCTTGGAACTCCATTGGCTTTTCCACCCGTACCTATTATTATCTCTCTTAAAGATCTATCATTCATATCCATTGCTCTTTTCCAAAATACTTCTGTTGGATCTATTCCAAGTTCATTATCAAATTTTATATGTGCATCTAGTACTGCTGATATCAAATTATGAGCAGTTGTAATAGCATGTATATCTCCCGTAAAATGTAAGTTTATATCTTCCATAGGTAAGACTTGTGCAAATCCTCCTCCAGCAGCTCCACCTTTTATACCCATTACTGGCCCAAGAGAAGGTTCCCTTAGAGTAACTATAGACTTTTTGTTTATTTTATTTAATCCCATTGTTAAGCCTATACTTGTGGTAGTTTTACCTTCTCCAGCTGGAGTAGGGGTAATTGCTGTAACTAATATTAATTTGCCATCTTTTTTATCTTTTATCTTATCATAATACTGATGTGAGATCTTTGCTATATTCTTTCCATAAGGATTAATATAATCATCAGGTATCTCTAACCTTTCAGATATTTCATAGATATTTTTTAATTTAGCATTTTTTGCAATTTCAATATCACTTAACATTTATTATCCCCCTTTAATAAAATATTTACTTACCTATCATTATAACAGAACTATTGGGTTGTAATGTGTAATCATTCTCAATGTATTCCGGAGAAACTAAAAAATCATTCGGATGAGATCTTGAAGTATCTACAATCAAATACCAATTTTTATTATTTAATCTTGGCAAAGTAAATTTTAAAGGCTCATTATAAGAATTAAGAGCAACATATATATCATCATTAATATTACCATCTTTTGAAATATATTCTTCACCATTTATCATAAAAGCTAAAGAATGTGAATAAAAACCAAAATCTGGTTTATAAGGTTCAATTCCATGCCAAGTAATATCTGCAAAACCATCACCTTTCAAATCTTTTCCCGTAAAAAAATGTTTTCTTCTTAAAGAACTATAATTTTTTCTAAATTTTATCATTTTTCTATAAAAATCAAAAATATCATAATTTTTATCTTTAAAAGACCAATCTACCCAACTTATATTATTATCTTGACAATATGTATTATTATTACCATATTGAGTTCTACAAAATTCATCTCCCATTAAAATCATAGGAACTCCTTGAGAAAGCATAAGAATAACTATAAAATTTTTAATCTGTTGTTTTCTCAAAGAAATAATATTTAAATCATCTGTATAACCTTCAACACCATGATTATAAGAATAATTATCATTAGCACCATCCATATTATTTTCACCATTCATATGATTATGTTTTCTATTATAAGAAACAAGATCCCATAAAGTAAACCCATCATGAGCAGTTATAAAATTTACAGAACTCCATGGATGTCTACCAGATTTTTGAAATAAGTCTGGACTACCAGCTATTCTTGTTGCCAAATCTCCAACCTGACCATTATCTCCTCTAACAAAACGTCTAACAGTATCTCTAAACTTTCCATTCCATTCTGCCCAACCAGTTGGAAATTCTCCAACATAATATCCTCCAGCAGCATCCCATCCCTCAGCTATAAGCTTAGTTCCAGATAAAATAGGATCATCTGCTATATCTTTTAACAAAGATAAATCTCCAATCCAATTACCTTTAGAATCTCTTCCAAGTATAGCTGCAAGATCAAATCTAAAACCATCAACATGCATTTCTGTAACCCAATATCTTAAAGAATCTAATATCATTTGTTTAACAACAGAATGTGAGCAATTCAAAGTATTTCCAGTACCAGAATAATTTGCATAAAATCTTCTATTATTATCTAATATATAATAAATAGAATTGTCTACACCTCTAAAAGATAAAGTAGGTCCGAGTTCGCTTCCCTCACCTGTATGATTATAAACAACATCTAAAATAATCTCAAAATTATTTTTATGCAATATTTTAACAAAATCTTTAAATTGAAAAACTTGTTCTCCAAGTTTAACACCATAAGAATAATTACCAGAAACCGCAAAAAAACTTAAAGGATTATAGCCCCAAATATCTTTAAGTGCTTCCCCATTAAGTGGATTAATATTTGTATTAGAATTAGGACTAAATTCAAAAACAGGCATAAGTTCTATAGATGTAATCCCAAGTTCTTTGAGATGTTTGAGTTTTTGAATAATACCATCAAAAGTTCCCCTATTATCAACCTCAGAATTTGCATTAATAGTAAACAATCTTACATGCATTTCATAAATTATAGTATCTCTCATTTTTATATCTGGTTTTCTATCTTCTCCCCAATCATAAATAGATTCATCGATGATAATACTTTTACAATTAGAAATAGCAGAATTCTTTTTAGAAAAAGATAAATCTTTATATTTTGAATCTTTAGAATATCCATAAATATAATCATCACTAAAATCTAAAGTAGATGAAATAGCTCTTGCATAAGGATCTATAAGTAACTTATTATAATTAAATCTATGTCCACTTTCAGGATCATAAACACCATCTATTCTCCAACCATAAAACATATTATGTTTTGCACCTTTAACATAAATATGCCATACATCACCAGTTTTATTTTTAATTTTTTGTAAATCATATTTAAAAATTGGCTCTTCATCATAAAAATTCTCATACAATTCTAATGTAACCTTAGTCCCATTTCTTGTAAAAATAGAAAAATTAACGCCTTCAGAATCAACAGTAGCCCCAGGTGTTGGGTACCCTCTTTTTACAATAAAATCTATCATATTATCACCTCAATATTATTATACTATATACGAATGTTCTTTCATATTCTCAAAATTATTTTTTTAATATGAAAAAATAAATATCGTTCAAGTATTATTAAATAATTCAAAAATAATATCAAATCTAAGCTATTGTATTTTTTATGATAAAATATACAATAGAATAAATAATAATTTAAAAATAAAGGGAGAGAAATAAAATGTTTAATTTCTTCAAAAAAAACAAAACTAAAAAAAATTTTTATAGAGAAAAAGATGCTTTAATTTTATATTTCAAATGTAATAAATGTGATGAAAAATTTATAAGTCATCTAAGACTTTCATATGATTTATTAAGAGACTATGAAAACGGAGGATTCAAAATAGAAAAAGAATATATAGGAAGTAATTGTAATAACAAAATACAATTAAAAGCTACATTTAAAGAAAACCTAAAAGAAACATCATTTGAATTAATTAATGGAACAGTGATAACTAAAGAAGAGTGGAAAAATGAATAAAGATAATTTAGAACCAGATTACAGACCTGTAAGACCTTTTATTCAAATCCCTGAAAAAGTAATGATGTATATATTAAATTTAACTCCTTCATCATTTGCTAAAGTATATTTATACTTATACAATTTAAGTTATGGAATAGGCAAAAATTATACAGTATTTCATACATCTGTTAGAGAAATAGCAAAAAATTTAAATATTTCAGTTGGTAGAACTCATAATGCCATATCATATTTTAAAAAAATAAAAGCTATTGAAAAAATAGAATCAAGAGCTGTTATAGGAACAAAATTCAAAGTAAATGTTCCAGAATTTTCAGCAAAAAACAATTGGTATTTTACAGAACCTGAAAAAGTAAGGTATATGATGCTAAAAGAAAAGATTGTAAATGAAGATAAAATAATCACTTCAAAAATAAAAAGATATAAATCTATTGAAAAATCTTTAAAACTTGGACTTTTTGATGATGAAGAATAAAAAATCCCGGCTTTAGCCGGGAAGTATAATTTATACTATATTGGGGGTTAGGGGAATTTGCATGCTTTGAATTAATTATACAATCGTTACTTTAATTTTATTTTAATAACATGTTATTTTTTAAAAACGATTAAGTTTTTTATATTAATTCATAAAAACCTTTTTGCATTTATTTTAGAAAGAATTTTTTCAAGTTCTTTTGGAGAATTTCTCTCTATTTTATTATAATAAGAATTAATTAATATTTCAATTACCATAAATTCACTTATTCTTGAACTCAAGAATTCAATTTTAGAATCATCCTTAGCAAAAGAAGTACTCAAAAGTATATCTGTATTTTTTGCCAAATCAGATTCAATTCCTGAACTTATAGAAATAGTAGTAACATTATAATCATGAACAGCTTTTGCAAGTGATACAACATCTTTAGTAACTCCAGTATGACTTATAAATATAACAAGATCATCTTCATTAATTATTGGAATTAATGAATTAAAAGTATGTAAGTCAGAATAATAAATTGCTGTTTTACCAAGAACATTAAATTTTTTTGATGCATAGTCACAAATAAAAGCTGAACTACCAACCCCAACAAAGAACAACCTATCAGCAATGGAAATTTTATCTACAGTTTCCATTAATTTTTTATAATCTATAATAGATAAAGTCTCATCTATAAGATGAATATTTTTATTAATAACACTAACAAGTTCCTCTGGCAAATCATTTGAAACTGAGTCAGGGACTTCGGAAGATAACTCTTTTACTAAAGATAATTTAAAATCATGATAACCCAAAAAACCTATTTTTCTAATAAACCTATAAACAGTTGAATCACTGGTTTTAGCTTTCTTGGCAAACTCTGAAATAGTACAATTTAATATCTCTTCAGAGTTATTCAATATAAAATTTGCAATTTCTTTCTCTTTTTCAGACAAAGTATTAAATATACCCTTAATATAAGTTTTTATCATAAAATTCTCTCCTAAAAAAATTTTTTTCTTATAAGTATTATATAATAAAATAATATATAATTACAAATCAAAATATAAAAGACGATAATATAATGACTATAAAATAAGGAGTTAAAACATGAATATAAGTATAAATCTTAAAAATATAGATAATATGCTAAAAAAATATTTAAATACGAATAACCAAGAAAAAAATATTGGGAAAGTTATATTTGCCAATAAAGATACAGCAATAGTAGATTTAAAAGGAAAATTAATATTACTAAACAATTTAAATAACATTAGCTTAAAAGAAGGCCAGTTCATAAACCTTGTACTCGATAAAAATAGCTCCAACAATATAGATGCAATCTTAACAAAAGAATTGGGAGAATTATTTAATGGTAAATTGCTAATGAATCTTGAACTTGGACAAAAAATACCTATTGAATTTGATTTATCACAAATAAAATTTTCAGACCAAAATAAAATACTTCATTGGATTTCAGATTTCATAAAAACTTTAAACAATGAAATACCAGAAAACATAAAAGAAAATATGTCTGATAATACAAAAAATAATATAAAAAATTTCCTCATAAAAATCATGGATGATTTTTCAAAAGTATTTAAACAAAACAAAATAACCTATCCAGATCCTATAACTTTTGCAAAAAATTTGGGAAAAATGATATCAAATTATATACAAAAAGAAAACAATATGAAAGAAAATGACACTAAAAATAACAACAATACTCAAAACAAAAATAATACTAATAGCAATATTAATCTTCAAAATAAAAATAATGAAGCACAAAAAAATATCCAATCTGATCAAAACAATTTAAATAATCAAAAACAAAAAACAATATTAAATCCAGAAAAAAAAGAATTATTATCAAAACAAAACAATTTAAATAAAAAAACAAATGAATCAAAAATACAAAATAGCAATTCTAATACTCTACAAAAAAATGATATAAAAAATCAAAATAAATTCATCAGTAATAATACAAATAAAACAAATCAAAATATTCAAAATAAAAATAATCAAACAAATACAAACATAAATAAAAATAAGTTAAATACTCAAAATATAACAGAGCAAAAAACGAATAATATATTAAAAAATATAAATGTTGAAGTAAATAAAAATAATCAAACAAAATCCATTTCAATAAACCAATTTAAAAATATCTTACAAAATATTTCAAAAAAAGATTTAATATCATTATTGAAAAATACAATAATAACAAATTCAGAAAAAAACATTTCGACAAACGAAAACAATTTTGAAAACATAAAAAATAAAACATTAAAAAAATTATTACTTCCATTATCAAAAGAAAATTTAAATATAAAAATCCCTAAACAAACTCTAAAAGAAAATTTATCTACAAATACAAATATAAATAAAAACCAACAAATATTGCTATCAAATCCTCAAAAAACTTTAAAACCAAATCAAATAAAAAACCAAAATACAAATAACTTTAAAAATATAAATCAAAATACCGAAACTAATCAAAAACAATTAATAAAAAATCAAAATGCAAATCAAACTATAAAAAACACTATAAAATTTATTTTAACAAATAAAGAACAAAACATTCCATTAAAAAATGATCAACAAAATATATTAAAAAATAATTTAAAATTAATATTTCATAAATCTGATGAAATTCAACAAAATTCAGAAAAAGTCATAAAACAAAACTCCAATGAATTATTAAATAATAAATCAGAAAGCACTTTAATATCAAAAAATTTAGAAAAAGCAATATCAGCATATAAAAACTTAGAAAATATAAAAACTAATAATGAAAACAATTATTTTTTATTTAACATAATGAATTATCCTGTATACTTTTCATATAATAAAGTAAAGAATGACACAAATTATAGTCAAAACAAAGATTATGGTAAATTAAGATTAATATTACCCACAAAAACTTTCGGAGTAGTAGATATAAACCTATTCATTGTAGAAAAAAACGTAAACTTAAAAATAGGACTCGATCAAAATATAGATTTATTCAACTCAGATATAGATAACTTAAAAAACAATATAGAAAAAATAAATTATAAAATTGAAACTCTAAATATATCAAAAAATGAAAACAAAATACAACTCAAGACTAACTCTTGGTATTTATAGCTCACCAAGAGTTATTTTCTCTATATGAAAATAACTCTTTCGTTCAAGTATTATATAATATAGTTATTAAATAAGCTCGAGGTTTAATCTTTTAAACATAAATATTTATTTATAAATACTTAAAACTATTAAAATTGATATTTAACAATATATCTTAAAAGTGATAAAATATAAAAGACTAAATGAGAGGTGATTCATATGTTTTTAGAAAATCCAGGGATATACTATGAAATTGATGGAAACAAAGATGGAACTCCTTTAATATTTTTAAATGGAATAATGATGAGTACTGCAAGTTGGAATGAATTAATTCCAAAATTTGATAAAGATTTAAAAATAATTAGATATGATATGAGAGATCAAGGTAAATCATCAAAATTAAACAATACTTATGATATCGATATTCATGTAGAAGACTTAAAGATATTACTCGACCATCTGCAAATACAAAAAGTAAATATACTTGGTGTTTCTTATGGTTCACAAGTAGCTCAATTATTTGCATTAAAATATCCTAATAGAATAGAAAAAATGATCCTTCCAAATTCAACAGATCATGTAGATAATTATTTATCTTCTATTGGAAATGCTTGGAAAGTTGCAGCTTCTTTAAATGATGGAGAAAAATTTTTTGATATATCTTTACCTTATATATATTCACCCAAATTCTATAATGAAAATATGGAATGGTTAATGAACAGAAGAAAAATGTTTAAAGATTCTTTAACTAAAAGTTGGTTTGAATCTTTTACTCGCCTTGCTTCTTCTAATGAAACTTTTAATATTAAAAATAAAATTCATTTAATAGATCATAAAATATTATTAATAGCAGGAGAAAAAGATATAATAACTCCACCAGAAAATATAAAAGATATGCATTCTAAAATGAAAAATTCTGAATATATAGAACTAAAAGATACTGGTCATGCTTTATTTTTTGAAACAATGTCAGAGTTCTGCGACTTAATAAATAAATTTATGAAATAATTACAATTTAATATAAGGGGGATTCTATGATAAAAAATATCAATGGAATTGATTTATATTATGAATTAAAAGGAAATCTTGAAAGTAAAGAAACAATAGTTTTTTTTAATGGAGTAATGGCTTCAACAAATAGTTGGAACTATCAAATACCTATTTTTGAAAAAATGAATTACAAAATTTTATTACATGATTTTAAAGGTCAATTAAAATCTGAAAAACCTAAAGGACCTTATTCATTCAAAGAACATGCTTATGAATCAAAACTATTAATGGACGAATTAGACATAAAAAAAGTTCACATAATAGGAACTTCTTATGGTGGAGAAGTAGCTTTAAGATTTGCAATAGACTATCCCCAATATGTCAAAAGTATATCTATAATAGATTCAGTAAGTGAATTAGATGAAACTTTAAAATATTTTTTAGAAGGTTGGAAAAAATTAGCAGCTAATAAAAATGGAAAAGATTTCTTTTATGGTATGATGCCTTCTATTTATAGCAATACTTTTATAAAAAATAATTTAAAAATTCTTGATAAAAGAGCAGAAGCATTAGAAAAAATATCAAAAGATTATTTCGAAGGTCAGATAGAACTATATAATACATTCTTAAATGATGTTGAAATGACAAAAGAACTATCAAAAATAAAATGTCCATCACTTATAATATGTGGAGAAGAAGATATATTAAAACCTAAAAAATTCTCTAAAATAATTTCTGATAATATATCAAATTCAGAATATATTACAATTCCTGATTGTGGACATGTAGCAATATTTGAAAAATATAAAGAATTAAATTCAATTCTTCTTGGATTCATAATTAAAAATACTTGAAAAAAAATACCTCCAAATTATTTTGGAGGTATTTTTATCATTATTTTGATTCATTATTTTTTTGTAGTATAATATTCTTATACATAGGAATACTAAATAAACTTATTAATAAATTCATTAAAACTATTAAAAACAAAATCAGCTTCCAATAAATTATCAGAATTATCAAAATTCATAAAACAAGTTTTTATATTACTATTCTTACCAGCTTTTATATCAAGTTCTCTATCTCCTATACACAAAGTCTTAGACAAAATTAAATCATATTTATCTATAACATATAGAAAGCTCTCTGGATTAGGTTTATTTTCAAAACCATTTTCTTCAGTGATTATTTCTTTAAATAAATCAAATACCCCATAATACCTCAATATTTCATGCGTAGATCTTTTGTCTCTATGAGTTATTATGAAATTATTTAAATTATTATCCTTTATTTTTTTACAACAGATAATAGCGTTCTCAAAAGGCACATTATATTTCGGATGAACTTTATTTGCATTTTCCCAAAATTTATCAACAAAAATTCTATTTAAATCGTACTTTTTTATAAGATTCTCTAAAGCAAAAGTTATAGTCTTTCTTGTATCATCATAAATTTCATCTCTTGAATATTCAAAAACTCCAAAGTCCTTCAAAGTGATTTCAAAAGCATCAAGAGTTGCTGGATATGTATTAAAAAGAGTTCCATCAAAATCCCATATAAAATTTTCAAACTTCATTTTGACACCATCCTTTTATCATATATATTCATTATATCATCTAAAATATTCTATTTTTTGGTTTAATTTTTTTAAAAAGAAAAAGGGGGGAAATTATGGCTATAGAATTCACAGAAGCTATGATCATAGCTAATCAAATGAAAAAAAACTTATTAAGAAAAAAAATTATAGATGTAATAATACCAGATATCAAAACAAAAACTATACAATGGGGCTTTTTAAATTTACATAAAATAGATATAAAAAATCAAAAAATAAACAATATCATTCATAATGGTGATCATATATTCCTCGAATTAGATAACTTTGCATTAAAATTCGGAGAAATGATTGGAAAAATACTCTTTCATAAAGAAAATGAACAATACCCTAAAAATTCAAAAGCCATAATAATATTAGAAGATAATACAAAAATATCATATAATCCAACGTTATATGGTCTTGCATATGCTTTTGATAAAAAAAACCTAAAAAAAGAAATCAAATCTACAGGTATATCTCCTTTAGATGAAAAATTTACAGTAGATTATATTATAAATTGCTTTAAAGAAGATAAAAGAAAAATAGTAAAACAAATGAACTTATATGGTGTTAAATATAAAATAGCTGGAATTGGTAATGGTTATTGGACAGAAATACTTTATCATAGTGGGATAAATCCAAAAAGAAAATTTAAATAATAATGACTATGAATCAATGTATTATTTTACAAAAGAAATAATACAAAAATCAATAAAATTAAATGGTAGTATCGATGAAACCGATCTATTTGGAAATAAAGGCGAATATATTCATTATCCTGGGAAAAGAGCAAAAAATCAACCTTGTATAAAATGTGGCAATTTAATACAAGCCAAAAGCATATTAGGTTCAACTTCATATTTTTGTACAAAATGTCAAAAGATTTAAAAAAATGAACATTCCAAATACTTTGTCAATAATGAGAATTTTATTTGTTATACTAATGTTTTTATTCAAAAAAAATATTTTTTTATTTCTGATATTCTATATAATTGCATGCGTTACCGATATATTAGATGGTTATATAGCAAGAAAATTTAATAAAATTACAAAATTAGGTCAAAAATTAGATTCATTTGGTGATTTAATACTGTACATATCTACATTATATTTTATATATTATTTTAACCCATATTTAATAATTGATTTTTTATTGTATATATTAATAATTGTTTTTATAAGATTATTAAATATAATAATAGCGTATATAAAATATAAAAAATTTTTAATATATCATACTTATCTAAATAAATCAATAGGAATACTTTATGGAATATTTTTTCCATTAATAATACTATTCAAAACAAATAATATTATTATATTAACTTTAATATCTTTATCTTTAATTGCTACTATTGAAGAAAGTATAATATTAACAATAAAAAATATCTCTGATGCTGATTATAAAGGATTATTCTTTGATAATAAATAAAAAAGTATTGTAACTAAAATAATTACAATACTTTTTTATTATTAAACGAAATTCTTAAAATTAAATCTTTTTAATAAAAACAACTTCTCCTTCTTCAACTTTTCCTGTATTTATAAAGCCAAGACTTTCATAAAGTTTTATAGCCTTTTCATTTTCCGATTCAGTACTCAAATATATCTTATCTAAGTCATCATATTCATCAATAATTCTCTTTAAAACTTCTTCCATACCCTTTCTTCCATAACCTTTTCCTTGAAATTTTTCATCTATATTAAATCTCCAAATCCAAACCTCATTATCATCTGGATCTCTAAGATACATAACAAAACCCACATATTCATCATCATTAAAAAGGCAAAAAGGTTTTGCTACAGGATATAAATATGCTTGTGCTAATGAATACATATTTGGTGCACAATATTCAGCAAATTTTGAATTAATACATTTATAAAAATTATCTTCACTAATATTCTCCAATCTAATCACTTTAAATCCTCACTTTCTTATTATAAATTTTTTAAATACCATTCATTTTCTCATGAGTTCAAAAATTCTCCATCCTCTAAAGTCATATAATTATTAATATTTCATTTGCATTATTGATATTAATTCTACTTAATTATAACACACAAAAAAATAAAATGTTAACATATAAAAAATAATTTAATTAAAAATTTTAAGAGCAGACTATGAAGGTGAGACTTTTGAAGACGCTTTATTTTCTACTTGTTCTTTTAATTCTTCAGAATTAGCCGATATATTTTGAGCACCTTCAGTTTGGAGATTTATAGCTTGTACTGATTTTTTTATTTGTTCTGATATATTATCATATTAGCCATTTTTAATGTTGTTTCATTTGCATTTGTTGCTCCATTTCTTAATTCTGTCAATATTGAAGTAAAATTTTTAAATAAAATTCAATATTATAATTATTTTTCAAACAATCGAATTTTCATATATATTTTTTGATAAAAATTATGTTATAATCATTTTATATTCAAGACAGGAGGATAAATTATGTATGAAGAAATTTCTAATTTTTGGGATAATATTTTTGAAAATAAAAAAGAAATACAATTAAAAAAACCTTTACCATATAAAGAAATAGAAAAATCATTAGAATGGTTATCAAAAGACTCGAAAAATGTTATAGAATTCGGATGTGGCAACGGTATTTTAATATTAAGATGTTTTTATTTGGGTATAAATTCAGGTCTGGGAATAGATATAAGTAAAAAAGCAATTGAAGCCAGTATAAAATCTGCTAAATTAAATAATGCTAAAAATTTTATTTTTAATAATGGCGGTATAGAAACATTATATAATTCAAAAGATAATTCTTTTGATAGTGCTATATTATCAAATATTTTAGATAATATATCTCCAAAAGATGCCAAATTATTATTAAAGGAATTAAATAGAATACTTAAAAAAGATGCTAAAATATTCATTAAATTAAATGATTTTATATCTGATAAAAATATCTTAAACAACAAAGAAACTTTTGAAAAAGAATTAGAAAAGAATTTTTATAAAGAAACAAGTGGATTATATCTTTATAATATATCTGACTACTTATTTGATGAATTGATTTCACCTTACTTTGAAATAGAAGATAGATTTGATATCGAGTTCAAAAAATATAATCAAAAAAATAGAATTTGGTTATTAAAAAACAAAAAATTATTTGTAGATTAAGTAAAATTATTTTGCTATACAATATCCCGCACCTAAAGATGTTCCTTTTTCTAATATTCCCACTGCACTCGCCAAAAAAGCTAATTTTTGTGCATTTTCTTCTGTCGATACTTTTAGATTAAACTTATTTCCTAATATTTTTGTATCTTTATACTTATACACTATTGGTTTTCTATTTAGTATTTCTATATATTCAATAAAATCTGATTTTAATTCTATTAATTCCCCATAATAATTTTTATATTTTCTAACTATATTCTTTGTTATTCTTTCTCTTAAATAATCTAAATCATCTCCTTTTTTCCAATATCCATCTTTTATATTTTCTTTTGTACAAATAGCTGCATTTAAAGTATATAAATTATTTATATATTTTTCACCATATATACTTATCTCTTTTGATATTATATGAAAATAGTTATTCTTAACATTTACAAAATTTTCTTTTATTTCTTTTAATATATTTTCATCTATTGATTTTATTCTAAAAATATATATATTCCCATTTTTATATACCTTTTCTTTTTCTATTGGAGTTAATCCCGAAAACACATAATATTTAAATTCATTTTTTTTATGTATTGTTCTTAATTCTTTAGAAAAATAAATAGATTGATTGATTAATTGTCCTATTCTCCAATTTATTTCATCAAAAAACAAATCTTTTTTTAGCATAACTGTAGTTATTAATTCATAATATTTCAATTTTTCACCTTCTCATATTTTTATAAAATTAAGTCATCATTCTCTTTATTGCCAAATGATTCTATTTCAAAACTTGATTCATTATACAATTTAACTATTGAAACAAAATCTTCTGATTCATCTATAATATTATTGATTTCATTTTTTAATCTAATCAAATTAGAATGAGTAATGTTTCCAATAAAAACAGATTTTTGATAATGTTCTAAATATTTCTTACATATTTTGAATACTTTTTGGACTCTTTTTTCATTTATATCATACATCAGTATAGCATAATTATAATTTATATTTTTAGACATTATTTTTTCTCCTTATCATTAAAAAACATAAAATCTTTTTCTTCTAATAAAAATTTTATTAATTTATATCCATCATATTTTATAGCAGAATTATAAGAAATTTTTCTTTTTAAAGATTTATGATCAAATTTATTATCTAATCTTTTTTCAAAATTTATTAAAAAAATTTCTTTACCTTTCTCATTTAAAACACAATAATTAACTTTTTTATTAAAATGTTCTTTTAAATTTATTTTTTTATTATTTATCAAATCAAAAATAGTTTTAAAAACAATTATTGGTTTAAAAGCTTCTGATAAATCCAAACTTAATGAAAATCTACTCTTAGATAATTCATGTAAGTAGCTTATGGACTGATTTAAATGAGTATGATATATTTGAGTTATTGTTTTAGTATAAAGCAAAGAATTACCAAAAGATATCATAGCATTCATCGGATTATCTGGTGGTCTTTTAACTCTTCTACTAAAATCAATATTTTGATTTATAATATATTTTATATTTTTATAAAATAATTGCCATATTTCTCCTTCAACAGCTAACAAATTATTAATAGTTTTAGATTTTTCTATTTTATTTTTACAATCATCTTTTAAATAATTCAAATAATCATAAATTTCGTTATTTCCATGTCTATAATAATGGTAAAGAGTATTATATATATTAATACTTATAGCTAAAACTATTTTTTTAGCTATAAGTATTCCTTTGTTTTCATAAGCATTAATTTGTTTTAATAATAATTTTCCTGATATATAATGTTCTTTAGGAAAGAAAGTTCCTCTATAAAAACCATAATAATCGAAATAGTGTACAATAATATTATTTTGAGATAAAAATGATAATAATTTAGTATTCAGAGAAATTTCATTCATTAAATATATTTCTCTAATTTCTGTTATTGGAATATAATTATGACCTTTTTCATTTTTAAAATCTAAAGAATTATCTTTTCTCGATAATGTTCCCATGCTCATTAAATATTTTGTTTTCATAAAAACATCTCCTATAAAAAACAATATTCATAAAAAGCACACTTTTTACAACCTTTGATTAATTTAACTTCTGGTATATCTCCTTTAATTAATTCATTTATGTTTTTCATAATATTCAATAATTCATTTTCATTTTCTTTATCTAATTTAACAACTATTGTCTTTTTGCTTTGTTTATTCTTTTCAGCAAAAATTAATTTTCCTGTTCTATCAATACCTTTTTCTTTAAGTACTTTCAAATAAAATAAAAGTTGCCACTTTGCAGCTTCAATATCTGCATCAGATTTTTTATATTCTATAACATAATCATTAGTTAACTTATCAATAGAAATATTATCAATTTTTATTTCCGAATTTTTTTTATTGTTAAATTTTATTTCATGCATAGCTTTTCCAATATCAACTAACTCAAATTCATTTTCTAAATTTATTCTATTTGCATGTAACCAGCATTGTCTCTTACAATGGAAATAATAATTAATTAATGTACCATTTATATCCATTATGTCACCTCTTTTTAATTATAACACACAAATAACACAATATTAATAAAATTAAAAAATAAATTTTTATTGGAATTTTATAGGCTTAATAGATTAAATAAGATTAGGAAAGAAACATGAAAGAAGAACTGTTTAAATACAATTCTTGTTATTGTTAGAGCAAAAATCCATACGGAAAGGAAACTTATTCAGAAGAATTTAAATACAATCCTTGTTATTGTTAGAGGATGTGCATACTAAGTGAACAAGTCAGAGGAGGGAAATATTTAAATACAATTCTTGTTATTGTTAGAGTTTAGAAATAAACACATCTTTAAAAGAGGCTATTGTATTTAAATACAATTCTTGTTATTGTTAGAGTCTATCAGAAAAAGAAATATCAAGTCTTTCAAAAGCTATTTAAATACAATTCTTGTTATTGTTAGAGTTAGATACCCCGACGGATTTAGCACAAAAAGTGCTAAATTTAAATACAATTCTTGTTATTGTTAGAGCATGAGGGACTGGGGTATAAATGCGTTGGATTTTCTATTTAAATACAATTCTTGTTATTGTTAGAGGATAATCACAAGATTGTGGAAAGCTTAGATGGTAGCATTTAAATACAATTCTTGTTATTGTTAGAGAGTCATGAATAAAGGATTCCAGAAATCATCAATATGCTAAAACACTTATTATCAATACATTTACTGATTTTAGTTCCAGCGATTTCATCTCAATTAAAATTTCTTCCTTTTTTCTTTCCTAATTATTATTATATACTATTTCTATCAGTTTTTCAACTTCCATCACCTGGAAATTTTTTATTATAAAAAACCAAAAAGAAGATTTAAATCTTCTTTTTAGTCAAATGAAAAAAATCCGTATCCAACAGATGTTTTTCCACCAATTCCATTTAATTCTAATGCTTCTTTTAAATTTAGTTCTATAAATTCTTTTAATGTTTTATTTTCATTTTCAGAGTTTGAAATTTCAGATTTTTTGTAATCGCTTAGTTTTTTATTAACTTTTAATTTATCAATAAATAGATTAAATTCAAAATCGTATTCTTCTTTTTTATCTCCTTCTAAAACTAAAAATTTAACTGGGTTAACTTTTTCATCATCTCTTGGACATTGATTTTCACTTCCAAAATAATTAGGATAATGAGGAGTCATTATATCTGTTTTTATTTTTACTTTTTCTTCTGGAAAGCTGTCTAAAAATATTAATCCTCCCATATTTTCTTCTCCACCAAATATATCATTAAATAATTTATCTTCACTTATTTCTTTTTCTAGTTCTTTTAAATTTTTAATTTCATCATTAATATAATATTTTTTTATTATGTAATTTCTTAATACACCTTTTAAAGCTGATCCTGGAATATACGGTATACCATATGTATGATGCATTGTAATATCTGTTTCGATTACAGAATGTCCTCCTAATCCAATTATTAATTTATTCTCTATTTTTCCTACAAGTTTAATATAAATATAACTTTTTTTATATGTATTAATTATTTCATTTAAATTTGGTTTTAATTTTTTTAAATTAATATTTAAACCATACTCTTTTAATAATCTATTTTTTTTAGTAAATTTATTAATTTTTAAATTTAAATTAGATATTGAATTATTTCTATTTTTTAAATTCAAATGAATTTTTTTATATGTATAATATATCATTTCTTTTTTATTATTATCATATTTAAAAACAATATCTTTATTAGTTTTTTCTATTTCCATATTAATCCCCTCCATTATTTTCAGAGGTTTTATCTTCACTTTCTATCATGGCATCGGCAAATCTTTTTATCCAACCAAATAATGTCATCATTTCTTTTGTTATTAATCTGTATTCCTGTGAATTTAAATCATATAAAAATTTTATATATTCTTGAACTTTTTTAGTGTTAAAATCATAATTTTCTGATAGATTTTGTAATTCTAATTCGATTTTAGGATTTTCTTTATGCCAATTTAGTATATCTTGTAATATCAAATTATAATGTTGTTTAGAATGTATTTTTTTCAATTCATCATTATTTCTTACTATTTTTTCTCCATTTTTATAATTTTTTTCATTTGCTTTTGACATTAAAAAAACTATTGTATTTATGAAACCATTTTTTTGTATTAATGTAGACATTTTTTTTACTAAAGTCTTATAACTTTTTTTATCGACAGACTTTGGATTTGGTTTATTATAGTCATTATAGTCATTTTCATTTTTTATAACTCTTTCTACACATTCAAGTGCATACTTTGATACTTCTAAATTCATATTTTTTAAGCTCATTATTTCCCACCATCTTCATTTTCAGAATTATCTGGTTTATTAGCTGTTTTTGTTATTTTTGTTCTCTTTACTAACCCTTTACCAATAGTAGAATACCCTCCAACATGAAAAACATAATCTAACTCTTTCTCTAAATAATCAAAAGGATTTATACTTGTTTCATCTACTTTCTCAAAAAAATCAGGTGAAGATAAGGCCATAAAATACATTATTGTTTCTGTTGGCAAATATTCTTCTGTAAATAACCCTTTATTTTCAGCAACACCCTTTTTTGGATCTATTCTATTTCTTGTTATTATTTCAGTGTACATACTAACTAAATCAATAAAGTCTGTATCATTTAATATTACAATTCTTTTTTCTATTTCAGAAATTTCTATATCAAATTTTTTTAAAATTTCTGTAATTTCATTAATTTTATTTTTGTTATTTTCATTATTTTCAAATATATATTCTTCTAATACTTGTGAGCCTTTATTTAAAGATATACATTCTCCTTCACTTATACTTATACTTTTTATAGAATCAAAATTTATATAATTAAGATCTTCTTTTTCGCAATATTCTAAATCTTCTACCCATCTTTTTAATACATAAGGGCATGTAATTAATTTATATATTTCAGTAGTTGATTTTATTGGAAAAAATAATAACTTTGCATCTGTAAAACCTATTCTACTTGCTGAATCTCCATTATCATTACCAAATATTTTATTTAACATTTTTTCTTCTTCATTAACATCTTCTTCATTAACATCTTTTTCATTAATTTTAATTTTTCTATATATACTATGCTTTATAGATCCTTTTAAACTAGAACCTTCTATCTTTGGAATATTGGTATTTGTTTCCCTTTGAATAGGCATATCAACATTTTGAAGTGTTTGTCCTGCTCCTGCATGTGTTGGAGTTAATGTTTTTATATAAATCATTTTTGCATTATCGTACATTTTATTTCCCCCTAAATCTTTATTTTATTATTTTAATTATTTCTTTTGTTAATTTATTAAAATTTATTACTTTTAATTCAGCTCTCTTAGCAGAATTAAAAGCTTCAATAGATTTTTTCAAAATAAACTTTTCTTTTTCTGGATTTTCTTTTTCATTAACATTTTCTTCCCCTTCAAGTAACGGAGTTACTAAATACGGCATACCAAAAACTCCAGATAGCCTATAAGTAGTATATTTATTACTTTTAGCATTATCTCCATCCATTTTTCCAGATTTACATTCTAAATTTATTATTTTACCAGTATTTTTTAATAAAGCTATATCTATTTCATCAACAATACCTTTAACAGTATTATCATTTGATAATGCTTTCATACTTGCAATAATATCAGAAATTTTATTATCTTCTTCTTGTATTAATGAAATTATTTTATAAAGTATAATTTTCTCAAAAATATATCCAAAACGAGAATCACAACACTCAAAATCTAATTCTTTATTTATTTCTTTTATTTTTTCAAAAATCTCTTTTATAAATTCTTTTCTTTTTACTTTATCTTTTATTCTATTAGAAAATATTAATGCATTTTTAAAACTTGTACAATAATCTTCATTAAAATTAATGTTATCTTTTTCTGTTTTAATATCATTTAAGATCTCTTTGTTTATTTTAAAGTCTTTTCCCATATCTTTATCAATAAAAAAATCATATAAGTTTAAATAAAATTTATATTCTTCCTTATTACTTATAATTTCTTTTTCTATAAACTCTCTTATATCTTTATTTTTAGACTCTTCTTTTTTTATATTTTTTTCTGATAAATTAAAACCAACTAAACTCAAAGCTTGATTAAAATTCAAACTATTATCATTATATGATTCTTCTGTTGGATTAAATTCATAATCATAACTTATTAATTTTTCTGTATTTCCTTCTACATATAAAATTTTATCTTTTTTTCTATCTTTTATAATATTTTTTATAACCATAGCTATTAATCTTTGACCCCCTGTAATGTGCCAATAAATTTCTTCTTCTTTATCTTTTAAGGTTTCAAATCTTTTTTTTATTTTTTCTATTTGAAGTGTTTCTTTCAAAGATAACTTTATGTCTATAAAATATTTTTTATCTTCTTCTAACTTATATTTTAAGACTTTATTCCAGTCTTTATTCTCAAAATTCTCAAAGTCTTTATCTTTTTTTAATTGTTCTTTTAAATACTCATCCCATTTCTCATTATCAAATTTATTATCATCATCATTTTTATATGTAATATTGTATATTTTTTTAGGTTTATATTTTTTTATCATCAAATAATTTGTTATTTGATTCAATGTAGAACATATTACCATTGCTTCAATTCCATCGCTCATATTGTTTCCTCCTCAATATTATTGCACTCAACTACTATATAGTTATTAAAACCTTTACAATTTTTTGTACATTCATTTAAATCTATATAATTCTTTATACATTCATTTAAATCTATATTATCTTCTTTAGTTTCTACTAAAAAAATACTTCCAGCCGAATATCCTTTATACATTTTTCTAATACCTTTTTCATTACTTGACTTTTTATTTCTTTTTTCCATATCATATCCACCAATATAAATTGGTTTGTCATTAACTATCGATAATAATTCTATATTTTTATTTTCAAATATTTGATTTATATCCTTGGTAAAATAACTGTCGCTCGTTAGAATAATTTTATAAAATCCTTTTTTTAAAATTTTTTGATCATCTTCTATTAATTTTTGAAAATTTTTTATTTCTTTACTTTCTATATTTTCATATTTACAAACTTTATTTTCTCCACCCAACTTCAAGAATCCTATTTTTAAATCTAAATCTGAATCTAAATCTAAGCCTTTAAGTTCATATTTGTTTTTTAAATATTCTTTATTTATTTTGTACTCAACAACAAAAGACCACTCATCTTTTATAAATTCAGTTTGTTGAATCTTATAAAGTTTACCCATCTCAACATTTTTTGTTTTTTTATCTATTGAAATACCAATTTTATTGTTTTTTGAAAATATTTCATTTTCATTTTTTAATTCTATTAAAAAGATTTCATTTTTAACATAAGATTCTAAATCAAACTCTAATTCTATAAAACAATCTTTTACTTTTTCAAAACTTTTATCAGAAGATAGATAATAATTATATTTCAAACATGTATAATCATCACATTTTTTAAATTTACCTAATTTAATTTCATTTTTATTGTCTTTATCAAAAAACAAATCTAAAGGAGCTTTTATATAAAACTTGTTTTCAATTTCATTGTATAAATAAATCTGTCTAATTTCTAATATTTTTTCATGATCATAATATTTTTTTTGAAAAAATTCTTGTCTAAAACTTTTATTTTTAGATAAAATTGCAGTAAATATACCTCCAAAAAAAGTAGAAGGATATGCTATATTCATACTTTTAAGTATATTATTTATTTCATAATTAAACTGATTTCCTGTTCCAAAAAAAGTATTATCAGTTGGTTTGATTTTTAATAAATTATATTCCATTTTTATCATTCCCATCTTTTAATTTAATAAAATTAGTTTCACAAATTTTTTTATGAATCTTTAAAACATTTATTATATTTTTAAAATCAATATTAAGATAATTACTTTTATATTCTTGTGTATTATTTTTTATAGTTTCTCTTATAAAATAATTTAATTCACGTATATATTCAGAATATTCTTTTTTATCGATACTCCTTAAAATAATTCTTTTAATATCTTCTGACATTATTTCATACAATGAATTTTTTTCATCATTAGTAATTTTTTTATAGTCAAAAACTTTAAATTCTTCAAATATTTTATCTATATATGAAAATGATATTTTATTTTTATCTAAACTTAAGTTTTTATAATAATTTTTTAATTCTAAAAGTTCTTTAAATTCACTTTTTTTCATATAAGCTGTTATTTCTTTACCGTTATTTATAATATAATTTATAGCAACTCCATCTTTTTGATATTTACTATCATATCTTTCTTTTACATTATTTAATTCTAACCTTGTTTTTTCCAATGCATAACTCATAGGATCTTTACACTGTGCTATGGTAACACTTAATGAATAAGTAAGTTTGTTTTCATATCCAAAATATTTTTTTAACTTTGGTAATAATTCTTTATAAGATTCATCAATAATATAAAAAATATATTCTAATCTCTCTAATGAAGTTACTGCCAAAAAATCATCTCCACCAGAATATATTACTTTAACATCTTTAGCTTTATCTTCATCTTTTATTTTACATGAAATTCTTTCAGAAAAATTACTCAATTCTTCTGAAAATTCTCTTTGTAAGTCTTTTGACTTTATTACCTTTTCACTACTCATCCATTTTCCTAAACTATCTATATCAAATTGAATAAAACAATATTCAAAGTTAGGTTTTGGTATTTTATTATCTTTATATATATTAATCAAACTTTTATAAATTAGATTTAAATATTTTTCGTTTAATTTATTAATACTTTTATTTATCTCTTTTTTATATTCTTCGCATTTTTTTAAATTATTTGAATCTTTATTTTCCATAATATTTATAATTTTTTTAAACTCATCTGGGTTATAATATTTTTTATTTTCAAAATTAATATATTTTAAATACTCATTATGATTATCATGGATATTATGATTTTTTGAAAGCTCACTTTTTATAATTTTCTCATAACTTGAACCATTTTTGTGTATTGTATTTTCCCAATTATGTATTGAAATATCATATACTGAAGGAAATGAATTTTTTGGTGTTTCTGTTGATGTTTTTTCAAAATCAAATTTCCTTTTAAAATAGCATAAATCACATAATATTTCTTCATTATCCTTATTTTCACCATTTCTTTTACCACATATACTACACTTATATTTTCCTTCTTCTTGCTCAAATTTATTATCAAATTCATAAGTGTTTTTTAAACTCTTTATAAGAGTATTTAATTCATTGTATGAATTTTTATATAAATTTTCTTCTTTTATTTCTACAACAGCCCAAAAAACATGAAAGTTTTCCTTTAATGCTTTTAATGTGTTTTCTTTTGATACTTTTTCTTTTAATTTCTCTGCTAAATCATCAAAAACTTCATTTATAATATTTTCTATATATTCTTTTAAATTTATTTCCTTTTCGGGTTCTAATTCTATTATTAAATAATTAGAATAATCTACATAATCTACATTATCTGTTTTAATACATGGATATATTACTTCTTTTTTTATTTTTTCATTATTTTTTAATTTATCAATTATTATTGCTTTAGAAAAATATGATATTATCTTACTACTATTGTACAAATCTTTTAATTTTCTTGATTCTATAATAAAAGATTGAACGGGTCCTATTGTTATTCCAAAAAGATATTTCATTTTCTCCCCCTTTTACTTACTATGCTTTTTAAACACTTTATAAAATTATTTATATAATTTATATGAATTTCTTTCTGTTGAGGAATTACAATCCCTAATTTTTTAAAAATATAATTATAATTTAACTCTTTTATAATCATATATTTTTTATCTTTATTTTCCCAAAAAGTTACATATACAGGTGCAGCAAATCTGTTTCTGGATTTGTAATTACCTAATACATTTATATTTATTTTTTTTATATCAATATCTTTTTTATTTTTCATTAATTTTTTTAAAAAATCATCTCCTTGTTTAAGACTTACTCTTTCATGAGTTAGTTTTGAAATATTATTTAATAATTTTTCATATTCTGTATCTTCTTTTAATTCGATAATATAAACATTTTTTATATAATTATAATCATCTTTCTTTTTTATATCTTCTTCATATAATTTTGCCCATTCACAATCCTTTAAATCATTAATATTAAATTTATTATTTATAAAATTTTCTAATAATAAACAATTTAATTTTTTTTCTTCTACTTCGTTAAGTCCCAATTCTTTTAAAAATTTTTTCAAATATTCATATGAAATATTTAAAAATTTATCAATTTCAAAACATATAATATCTTCTTCAATTGTTTTTTCTTCCCCCATTTTCTTTTCATTATTATCATTATTATTATTATCTTTTTTATAATTTATTTTCTTTTCATTAATTTTTGTAATTTTAAATGTTCCATTTCCTTTTCTTGATCTTTTTCCTAATCCTCCTAATATAGAAGATTGAATTAAAATAATTAAATAACAAATTAATTTTTCATAATCATTTGAAACAAAAATTATATTAAATTTTCTTCTATCTTTTATACATTTCATTAGTGATTTTTCTTTTTCAGTAATTTTATGAGGCAATAAATATTCTTTAAAAGGTTTAATATCTGTTTTTTTAAAAATTATCTTTACTGGAGAAGCTTTATTCAAATCTCCAAAAAGTTCTGCTTCTTTTTCCTTCATTTCTTTTAAATTTTTAAAATCATAAAATTCTCTAAATGTGTTTCTCATTAATGATTTTAA